>JBJEBO010000106.1:0-16589 GCA_051870155.1 Candidatus Cryptobacteroides sp. | reverse complement strand
AAATCAATGATGAAATGGATTGAAGATGGATGTCCTTCAGGCGAGGATGTGGAAGTAATTTGGCAATGCGGCAAATGGTACAAGGCAGAGACTGATGAATTTATGAAGAATGCCGGTGCTAAAGGTTTAGGAGGGGAAACACTCTCTCATATTTGGCACAGCGACTTCATCAAAAGAATGGACCTCGCATACGCGGCTGCAGATGTGGTGATTTCGCGTTCGGGTGCAAGCACGGTTTCGGAACTTTGTGCAGCACATAAGGCTGCGATTTTCGTTCCATCTCCGAATGTTGCCGAGGACCATCAAACCCATAATGCAATGGCTTTGGTGAGAAAAGATGCTGCACTGATTGTAAAGGATGCTGATGCTCCTGAAAAACTTTTGGAAACGGCAGTCAGACTTTTGCATGATCCTGAGCGGATATCCCTGCTGGAGAAAAATATAGCCCCGCTTGCAAAAACGGATGCAGCCGACTCAATCGCAAAAGAAATCTACGCTTTGCTTGGAAAATAATTTCGTGAAATCACGAATTTTGACTATAATTGCATATTTGTGGCATTTTGGAAAATTAAACAGATGAGCCAACAATATAAAGACATATATTTCATAGGGATAGGAGGCATCGGAATGAGTGCCATCGCACGGTATTACAATTTCAAGGGATACCGTGTTTCCGGTTATGACAAGACCCCCTCCGCCCTCACTGCTGAATTGGAAAAAGAAGGAATATCAATTCATTATGAGGACAATATCTCATATATCCCGTCCAATCCGGAGACAACCCTCGTCATATATACCCCTGCCATACCTTCCGATATGGGAGAACTCGTATATGTACGTGAACACGGATATAAAACGGTGAAAAGGTCCAAAGTCCTCGGTGAAATTTCAAACGGACAGCATTGCCTTGCCATAGCCGGCACCCACGGCAAAACCACGACGAGCACTCTTCTCGCACACATTTTACAGACTGGCGGTGGCGGATGTTCCGCATTCCTCGGAGGCATATCCAAGAATTGGCATACCAACCTCCTCACCAGCCACAATCCGGTGATAGTGGCAGAAGCCGATGAATTCGACCGTTCATTCCTCCAGCTCCACCCTGAAATTGCCGTAATTACGGCTATGGACGCAGACCATCTTGATATTTATTCAGACATCGAGCACGTCTATGAGGCATTCAGGGCATTCGCTTCACAAGTAACCGGAACTCTAATCGTAAAGAAAGGGCTTCCGATTCAAGCTGAAGACACCAAGGCGACGCTCTACACATATTCATACGACGACCCTTCCGCAGACTTCTTTGCCATAATCCGGGAAAAAGACAGTTGCGGTTATTTCACATACGACCTGCATTGGAGAGGAAATGTGATTGAAGGATGCAGAACCGGAGTTCCGGGATGGGTGAATGTGGAAAATTCGGTGGCCGCAGCGGCTGTCGCCTTGACATTCGGGGTTGAACCTTCTGCAGTCAAAGCAGGTTTGGCTTCATTCGAGGGTGTATGGAGAAGATTCGACATCCACCTCAACACTCCAGGGCTCTCATACATAGACGATTACGCCCATCATCCGAAAGAGATTGCAGCGGCTCTGAGTTCAATGCGTGACATTTTCGAAGGAAGAAGGATAACTGCGGTATTCCAGCCCCATCTCTACACAAGGACAAGGGATTTCGCACCTGAGTTCGCAACGGCTTTGAGCAAGGCAGACAAGGTGATACTTCTCGATATCTATCCGGCAAGGGAAGAACCGATTCCTGGAGTTACTTCCGACATCATTTTCAAAGACATTACCGCCCCGGAGAAAGTGATGCTGAAAAGAGAGGAATTGATGGGATATATTGAAAACGAGCCTCTGAATGTCCTCGTGACATTCGGAGCAGGAAATATAGACCGGTTTATAGAACCTATAACGGAATTATTGAAGAAAAGGCTTCAGGACTGATGAAACCCATTGTAAGGCACATAATTTCAGGAACCATCCTTGGACTGCTGACTGCTCTTTTCGGTGTTCTGCTATACTTCAGCGGTGAACGCCGTAACGCCGTCGTGTGCAAAGGGGTGGAAATCATAGTGAAAGACAGCCTTCGAAACCGTTTCATCAACAAATCCGATGTGATGGCATTCCTCAAGGAGGAATGTGGTTCCCCAGTAGAAAAGAAAGTCGGGGAGATAGATTTATCTATGGTGGAATCCTCTTTAAGAGGGAGAAGCGCAATAAAAGAATGTGAAGCATTTTTCACTCCTGGCGGAATACTGAACATAGAGATAAGCCAAAGGGAACCTGTCGTCAGGTTCCAGACCTCATCTTTAGGATATTATTCCGATAACGAAGGCTTCATATTCCCGCTCCAGAGAAACCACACAGCGCACGTGCCTATAATTGATGGATACATTCCGCTTGACATAGCTCCGGGCTTCAAGGGAGAGCCTAAGACTGAGAAGGAGAAGGAATGGCTGAAAAAGATGCTTTATCTTGCAGACTGCATCAATTCAAATCGTAACTGGAGGGAGGACATTGCACAGATTTCAGTCCAAAACGACGGTAACATCGTTATGATTCCGAGGGAAGGACGAGAAATGTTCCTCTTCGGCTCCCCGGACAGGGTTAAGGAAAAACTGTCCCTGATGGAGAAATATTACACTGAGATAGTGCCGGCAAAGGGAGCAGGAACATATTCGAGCGTTTCTGTCCAGTTTGAAGGGCAGATAGTTTGTAGAAAATAAAAATATATAAAATATAAAATTATGGATGAGAGACACATAGTAGCGATTGACTTGGGAACATCGAAATTCGCGCTTTCCGTGGCAAAGGTCAGCGGAGACGATGTGCAAATCATTTATTATCGCGAGACACCAGCTGAAGGCATCAGGAACAGCAGGGTGTTCAACCCGAAGAAGGTATCCATCGCCCTCGGGACCGCCATCAGCACAGCTGAGAGCGAACTGGGCATCAAGATCAGGCAGGTGATTGTGGGCAAGCCGAAATATGACATACGTCAGGTTACAGCCCAGATGCAGGTCGAAAGAAATGAGAACGAATGCATTACGGAAGAGGAAATCGCCAATATGAAGAGCGATGCCCTTGAGACCTATCCACTTGAAGATCCCGATCACGACGAACTTTTCGGAGCTGTGGCGCAGTCATTCTCGGACGGGGAGGAATTCCAGCTCGTGGAAAATGACATCATCGGAATGGCCTGTCCGAAAATCGAAGGAAACTTCAAGGTGTTCATCGGCAAGAGCAGTGCCGTTAGCGGAATCGAGAAGGCTTTCAATCTCATCGGTGTAAAGGTGGCTAAACAGTATTTCACCCCGGATTACACTGCAAAAGCAGTCCTTTACGATGCTGAAATGGAGAACGGAGTGGCACTCATAGATTTTGGAGCCGGAGCCACATCCCTCTCCATCTATTATGGCAACGTTATGAGGTATTATGCAGCAATTCCTTTCGGCGGTGACACCATCACTAAAGACATCAAGTCCGAATGTACGATTTCAGAGCAGCTTGCCGAAAACATCAAATTGGCATTCGGAGCCTGTATGCCGGACAAACTCCAAAGTCTGAGCGAAAAAGTGATTCAAATCAACAGCAACTCAGCCGCTCCCGTCAAACAGCTTTCTGTGAAATATCTTTCAGAAATCATCACTGCGCGCGTAAAGGAAATCATCGACGCCATTCTCTATGAAATTCAGCAGAGCGGATTTGCGGATTCACTCAAGAGCGGAATTGTCCTCACAGGCGGATGTGCAAATCTTGTGAACTGCAGCAATTATGTGAAGGAGATTTCCGGTTACAACGTGAGGACCGGGTATCCGAAGCACCTTTTCTCCGCATCCGGATGCGAAGGGGTTTATGACAGCAGTGCAGCGGTGATTATCGGAATGATGAATGCAGCAAGACTTGAGAAAACTCTCAATTGCACAAGCATTCCTGTCAAGACAGAAGATGTTCCGGCCACGGAAGAAGTTCCTGTCGTAGCGGCAGCTGAGTCACCAGTGGACAATGGTACACTCTTCGACAAGGATGAAATAGAAGTGGTTAGCAAGCCGAAGAAACCTGTCAAAAAGAAAGGAATCACCTGGTTCGACAGATTCAAGAAAGGCACGGCTGAAGTCGTGGGAAATCTATATGATACAATGACCAATGAGGAGGCATAAGTTATGGAGGATACATACAACAACGAAATAAGCCCTATCGATTGGGTACCGGAGAACTCCAATATCAAGGTGATCGGAGTGGGCGGAGGCGGCTGTAATGCCGTGACCTATATGTACAATCAGAGAATCCAGGGATGCAACTTCATTGTCTGCAACACAGATTCCCAGGCTTTGCAAAAAAGCAATGTTCCAGTCAAGGTACAGATGGGCAAAGGGCTCGGAGCGGGATGTGACCCGACCAAAGGCCGTAATGCCGCTCTTGAAAGCCAGGATGTCATCGCAGAGAAAGTCCTTGATGCCGGAACTGAGATGCTCTTCATCACTGCTGGTATGGGTGGAGGAACAGGAACAGGTGCAGCTCCGGTGATTGCGAGCCTTGCCAAGCAGCGTGGAATCCTCACTGTCGCAGTAGTGACACTGCCTTTCAAGAACGAGGGAAACGAGTCAATGTCAAAGGCAATTGACGGAATCCACGAATTGGAAAAGAACGTGGACAGCCTCCTGATAATCAACAACGAGAAATTGTATGACTATTATGGAGATCTTCTCGTACAAGATGCCTTCCCTAAAGCTGACGAAGTCCTTGCAACAGCAGTCCGGGGCATCACGGAAATCATCCAGAAACCGGGATATATCAATGTTGACTTCGAGGATGTCAAAACAATGATGCGCAACAGCGGAATGGCACTTATGGGTTGCGGAAGCGGTACTGGTCCGACAAGATTGGAAGATGCAGTGAAGCAGGCCCTCGAATCGCCTCTTCTCAACGACTTCGACCTCAAGACGTCAAAGAATGTACTCATCAACATAACTGCAGGAAAGAACGAAAACGGACTTCTGATGCACGAAATGAGCACAATCAACGCCTTGATCAACAGTTACACCGGCAATGCCAACAACTTTAAGCGCGGACTCATCTGGGATGAGACTCCGGATGTAGGAGACAAAATCAACATTACTGTCATAGCCACAGGCTTCAAGATGAGTATGCTCCAGGATATTACGGACGTAAGCCTCGGCAATCTCATTATCATAGACCCTGATTTCAAATACAAGAAATTGAGCGAGGAAACCGGAGAAATCGAATTGCCGTCATTCTGCGACAGCATCAAAATCGGCTACAACACTTCATCCAACATCCGCAAATTCAATTTCGATGAGGACGACAGACCGGTTCTTGCAATCAAGCCTGGACAGGACTATTCTATGTATGAGAACACTCCGGCAATCAGAAGGGTGGTAAGAACCTCACATAAAGACAATTAATCTTCAAATAATCTATGGATAGAAGAACAAGAGTAAGATTTGCGCCCTCTCCTACAGGGCCGCTTCATATGGGCGGAGTAAGGACCGCCCTCTACAATTACCTCTATGCAAAACAGCACGGAGGGGATTTCATCATAAGGATTGAAGACACAGACTCCCACAGGTTCGTTCCGGGAGCGGAACAATATATCATCGAAGCCCTCAATTGGTGCGGAATTATTCCGGACGAAGGAGTGGATGAGAATGGAAAAGTTGTTGAAACAGCATCCGAGAAGCATCCGCACGCTCCATACAGGCAATCCCAGAGAAGAGGAATCTACAGAAAATATGCAGAAGAACTCGTTGAGAAGGGCTATGCCTATTATGCATTTGACACAGAGGAAGAGCTTTCTGCCATCAGAGCACAGATGGAGGCGAACAAGGAGACTTTCATTTACAATCATCTCACACGCAACAGCCTGCGCAACTCCCTTTCCCTTCCGGAGCAGGAGTGGAGGCAATTACTTGAAACCCGTACGGATTGGACGGTAAGGTTCAAGATGCCAGAAAACAGGGTGGTGAAAATGGACGACCTCATCAGGGGACACGTGGAGGTGAACACCAACACCCTTGATGACAAGGTACTTTGGAAAAGGGCGGACGAACTCCCTACCTACCACCTTGCCAACATCGTGGACGACCATCTTATGGAAATCACCGAGGTAATCAGGGGTGAGGAATGGCTTCCTTCCCTCCCTCTGCACTATCTCCTCTACGAAGCATTCGGATGGCAGGATACGATGCCGCGTTTTGCCCACCTCTCACTTCTTCTCAAACCTGACGGCAAAGGCAAATTGAGCAAGAGGGATGGAGACAGATTGGGATTCCCGGTATTCCCTCTCAAATGGACCAATGCCGAAGGCGAGGTTTCGAGGGGCTACAGAGAAGACGGTTATTTCCCTGAGGCATTCGTGAATCTTCTCGCAATGCTCGGATGGAATCCAGGCAACGATCAAGAACTATTCACAATGGAAGGACTCATCGAGGCATTCTCCCTCGAAAGGGTAATCAAATCCGGAGCGAGGTTCAATCCTGAAAAGGCTAAATGGTACAACAAGGAATATCTCAGACAGAAATCCGTTGAAGAACTTGCAAATCTTTTCATCCCTATTCTTGAATCTCACGGAATCCAGGTTGTGGAGTGTGCAAAATGCGCCCTCACTGCAGGATCGGCCATCACAGTCCAGGGAGCAGACTTTGCAAATAGAATCTTTACTTTGGACTATGTACGCAAAGTAGTGGCCCTCATTAAGGAAAGAGCTACCTTCGTTGCCGATTTCTGGGACATTGCTTCATATCTTTTCATCACCCCTCAGTCTTATGTAGAGAAAGACGCAGCCAAATTCTGGAAAGAGGAAAACTACAGCCTCGCCCTCCAGGTTGCCGACTTCATCGTAAAAGGAAAAGCTAATGCCGGTGAGAACGAAACTGAAGGCGTGGTTCCTGGAGAGGAACTGAGCATCCTTGAATTCAGCAAGGAAGGCATTGAAGTTCCTGTAGAGAAATTCATACGCAGCCACGGATGGCAAATGGGCAAAGTTATGAACTGCCTCAGGCTTGCCCTCGTGGGAGCTTCCAGCGGTCTTGGCATTGCAGACATTGTGTCTCTCATCGGCAAGGACGAATTTGCCCTCCGCGTGGAGAACATCCGCCAAAAGCTGGGATAGAGGTGGATATCAGAAAGTATCTCAAAGACAGCAAAGAACTTATAAGTCTCGGGTTGCCCATAATGATAGGGCAGCTCGGGATTATTATTCTCAGTTTTGCCGACACGATGATGCTTGGCAGACATTCAGTAGATGAACTTGCAGCTGCGAGCTTCGTCAACAATATGTTCAACCTCGTTATCATCTTCGCAACAGGCTTCTCATACGGTCTGACTCCGGTAATCGGACGTCTGTCCGGAAGAAAAGACGAAATCTCCGCTGGAAGATTCCTCAAGAATGCCCTGGCAGTCAATTGCATTATGGCCCTCATCCTGACTGCTCTGATGGCAATCCTCCTTTTGAATATCCATAGATTGGGACAGCCGGAGGCATTACTTCCGCTGATGCGTCCATATTTCCTGACCCTCCTGATTTCCCTGATTTTCGTTCTGCCGTTCAATGCCTTCAAACAATTTGCGGACGGGATTACGGACACAGTGACACCTATGTGTATCCTTCTGGGAGGCAATGTGTTCAACATTGTATTCAACTGGTTCCTCATATACGGAAAGGCAGGATTTCCTGAAATGGGATTGCTTGGTGCCGGAATCGCCACCCTTGCCTCCCGGGCGCTTATGCTCCTTGTATTCTCCATATTATTCTTGCAATCAAGACGTTATAAGCCCTATTTGGAAGGATTTATCCAAGGGAAATGCAACAAGCAGGATTCAGTAGAACTTATACGCCTTGGAATGCCTGTCGGACTCCAGATGGGAATGGAAACGGCATCATTCAGCCTGAGCACCGTGATGGTGGGATGGTTGGGAACGATAGCCCTTGCAGCCCATCAGGTTATGCTGACTGCAGGACAATTGGGTTTTATGCTTTACTACGGGATGGCCGCAGCCGTTTCCATACGCATAAGCCATTTCCACGGTCAGGAGAACTGGAACGAGGTGCGAAGCACAGCAAAGACAGGATTCAACATCATCCTTATGATGGCTATGTGCGTATCATTCTTTATGCTTATATTCCGCAATAAAATAGGTTTCCTCTTTTCAGACAGCGCGGAAGTAGCATCGGCAGTAGCCACCCTCGTAATTCCATTCGTCATATATCAGTTCGGGGACGGTATGCAGTGCAACTACTCCAATGCCCTCCGCGGAATTTCCGATGTGAAGATGGTATCACTCTATGCCTTCATAGCCTATTTCATAGTATCCCTGCCCGCCGGGTGGATTCTCGCTTTTCCTCTCGGACTCGGTCTGACAGGTATCTGGCTATCCTTCCCCCTCGGACTCACCTGCGCCGGCCTTCTATTCCGCAGCCGCTTTCTCCGTTCGCTCCGATAAATAAGTAATCTTCAAAAAATAAAAAAGGCTGACCTTTTATTGGGCCAGCCTTAATTTATCTATCGAATTTAATTATTCGTGTTTGATTGCGGCCTGCGCAGCAGCAAGACGTGCGATTGGCACGCGGAATGGTGAGCAGGATACATAGTTGAGACCGATCTCATAGCAGAATTCTACAGAAGCAGGGTCACCACCGTGCTCACCGCAGATACCGCATTTGAGGTTGTTCCTTGTCTCACGTCCCTCAGTGACAGCATAGTTCACGAGTTTGCCGACTGACTTCCTGTCAAGAGTCTTGAACGGATCGGCATCGAGAATCTTGTTGCCAAGATAGTCGCCCATAAAGGTTCCTACGTCGTCACGTGAGAATCCGAATGTCATCTGGGTAAGGTCGTTTGTACCGAATGAGAAGAACTCTGCAGTGCGCGCCATTCTGTCAGCAGTGAGGGCAGCACGAGGAATCTCGATCATAGTACCGAATTTGTAGTCGATGTGCTGGTTGGCAGCAGCCTCAACCTCAGCTTTGATCTTCTCGCAAATCGCTTTCTGGAAGCGGAGCTCACGCTCTGAAATGGTTACAGGAACCATAATCTCAGGCATAGGGTTCAGACCTTCCTTCTTAAGCTCGGCAGCTGCAGTGAAAATTGCACGGAACTGAGTCTCTGAAATCATCGGATAAGTGATGTGGAGACGAACTCCGCGGTGACCCATCATAGGATTGACCTCGTGGAGAGACTCACCACGTTTCTCAATTTCGCCAACTGAGATATGAAGTTCCTCTGCAAGTTCCTCTTTCTTATTCTCTGTCTGAGGTACGAACTCGTGGAGAGGTGGGTCAAGGAGACGGAAGGTAACAGGCTTGCCGTCCATAACTTTCATAGTGCCTTTGACAGCAGCCTTGATATATGGCTCAAGCTCTGCAAGTGCAGCCTTTCTCTCTTCGTCGCTCTTTGCAAGAATCATCTTGCGGAGTTTTGAAAGCGGAGTCTCGGAGTTCTTTCCATAGAACATATGCTCGATACGGAACAAACCGATTCCCTCTGCGCCGAAGCTGAGAGCGCGCTCTGCATCCTCTGGAGTATCAGCATTTGTGCGAACGCCAAGAGTGCGGAACTTGTCAACGATTTCCATAAACTTAACGAAACGAGGGTTGTCAGAAGCGTCCATAGTGTCAATAGCCACGTCATAAACAAGACCCTTTGCTCCGTTGAGTGAGAGAACGTCTCCCTCGTGATATTCCTTGTCGCTTCCTTTGAAACGGATTACTTTGTTGTCAAGGTCGATGTGCATAGCCTCACATCCTACGATACAGCATTTGCCCCATCCGCGTGCAACGAGTGCAGCGTGTGAAGTCATACCTCCGCGCTGAGTAAGGATACCTGCACAAGCACGCATTCCCTCAACATCCTCCGGAGAAGTCTCTTCACGGACAAGAATAGTCTTGATACCTTTAGCGTTAGCCTCCATAGCAGCCTCGGAAGTGAATACCACTGTACCTACTGCTCCACCTGGAGATGCAGGAAGACCGTTTGCAATCACTGAAGCCTTCTTCTCTGAAGCAGGGTCGAGGATAGGGTGGAGAATTTCATCGAGCTGGGTAGGAGAAACCCTCATTACAGCTGTCTTCTCATCGATCATTCCTTCCTCAAGCATATCCATAGCCATATTCAAGGCTGCGATACCTGTTCTCTTTCCGATACGGCACTGGAGCATCCAGAGTTTGCCGTCCTGGATTGTGAACTCGATGTCCTGCATATCGTGGAAGTGCTCCTCAAGGTGGAGACGGATGTCGTCAAGCTCCTTATAAACCTCAGGCATTGCAGTCTCAAGAGACTCAAGATGCTGGTTGTGAGGGTTCTTGGTAGCCTCGTTGAGAGGGTTTGGAGTACGGATTCCGGCTACCACATCCTCACCCTGTGCGTTGATGAGCCATTCACCATAGAATTTGTTGTCACCATTTGCAGGGTTACGTGAGAAAGCCACACCTGTAGCTGAAGTGTTGCCCATATTACCGAACACCATTGACTGTACGTTCACTGCAGTACCCCAGTCATCAGGAATTCCCTCGATTTTTCTGTATGCGATAGCCCTCTTTCCGTTCCAAGATTTGAACACGCCACCGATTGAGCCCCAGAGCTGTGCCTCTGCTGAATCAGGGAACTCGACTCCGAGGACTTCTTTAACTCTTGCTTTGAACTTAACGCAAAGTTCCTGAAGTTCCTCAGCTGTGATGTCTGTATCTGAAGCATATCCCTTTGCAGCCTTGAGTTCTTCCATCATTCTGTCAAGCTGCTGGCGGATTCCCTGTCCGTCTGCAGGCTCGATGCCCTCAGCCTTCTCCATAACGACATCGGAATACATCATAATGAGACGGCGGTATGCGTCATATACGAAACGCGGATTGCCTGTTCTCTCGATCATTCCCGGGATTGTGTCTGAGCAGAGACCGATGTTGAGGATTGTGTCCATCATTCCCGGCATTGAACTTCTTGCACCGGAACGGCAACTTACGAGAAGAGGGTTCTTCTTGTCACCGAATTTCATTCCCATCACTTCTTCTGTAGCCTTCAGAGCATCTGCGACCTCCTGTTTGAGGGCATCAGTATAGCCTCCACCGAGTTCATAATATTCGGTACAGCATTCAGTGGTGATAGTGAAACCGGCTGGAACCGGAATCTCAAGTTTACACATTTCGGCAAGATTGGCGCCCTTTCCTCCGAGGAGTTCACGCATCTTGCCATCTCCTTCTGCAGTCTTACCGCCGAAACGATAGACCCTTTTCTTGTTATCTGACATAATAGATACTATTTGTTGATTAATGAATTTACAATTCAAACATTCCGGCTGCGAATTTAATAAATATTCCACTATTTATGAAAAAATCATAATAATTTGCTCGCAATTTCAGATAATTCGCTACGCTCTCCCTTTTTGAGATTGATGTGTTGAAACAGAGGCTGTCCCGCCATTTTATCGTCCAAATGCGTCAGACCGTTGGACCATATATCCAAATACGGCTGGTCAATCTGGAATATATCGCCTGTAAACACGATTTTGGTACCCTCTCCGGCACGTGTAATGATAGTCTTTATTTCGTGCGGCGTGAGATTCTGGGCCTCATCGACGATGAAATAGACATTCCCCAGACTCCTGCCCCTTATATATGCAAGAGGAGAAATCACAAGTTTGCCCTCATTGAGCATCGCATCAATTTTCGAACTCTGCTTGCTCGTTGGCTTGAAGCTGTTGCGGATTACGCTGAGATTATCCATAAGAGGCTGGATAAAAGGACTCATCTTGGTCTTCTCATCCCCTGGCAAGAAACCTATCTCCTGGTTTCCAAGTACAATCGTCGGTCTTGAAAGTATAATCTGCTCATAGTCCCCCGCCTGCTCGATGGCCGCAGCAAGGGCAAGAAGAGTCTTTCCGGTACCTGCTCCGCCAGTAAGTGATACAAGTTTAATCTCCTTGTTCAGACAGGCGTCAAGGGCAAATTTCTGTTCATCATTGCGCGGAGCTATACCGTATGCATATTGCTTCTTGACAAGTACGATTTCCTTCTTGGCGGAGTCATATCTCGCACAGATGCACCTCTGTCCATCCGTTTGGGCCCATTTGAATTTATACAGCTGGTTAGGTGCAGGCTCCTTGTTCACAACGTCCGTCCAATCCACCCTTCCGCTTCCATAAGAGATTTCCTGAAGAATCTCAGGCGCGACTCCCGTCATCTCGATAATCTCATTCCTGGTCTCCTCGACCTTGTTCTCATCAATCTTGTCTGTCAGGTAATCCTGAGCCTCCATCCCCACGGCCTTGGCTTTCATCCTGAGGTTTATATCCTTGGTCACCAACGCTGTGAAACGTCCCGGATTGTTATCCCTCACCCACATTGCCGTTGACAATATCCTATGGTCCTGGATGTCGTCCATAAAAGAAGCCGCATATTTCTCCGGGAACGGGTGATTCAATTCCACCTTTATCCTGCCGAGGTTCTTCCCGATTGGGACCCCGTCCTTCCCGAACATCCTGTTGCCGGTCAATTTGTCGAGTTCCCTCATAAAACCCCTTGCGTTAAAGCTCAACGCATCATTTCCTTTCTTGAATTTGTCAAGCTCTTCTATTACGGCGGACGGGATGACAATATCATTGTCCTGGAAGCGCCTTATACACTTGTAATCGTGCAGAATTATATTCGTATCGAGCACGAAGATTTTCGGTTTCCTGTTTCCTCCCTGATTGTCGGGAATATTTGCATAT
Source organism: Candidatus Cryptobacteroides sp. (assembly GCA_051870155.1). Taxonomy (GTDB): domain Bacteria; phylum Bacteroidota; class Bacteroidia; order Bacteroidales; family UBA932; genus Cryptobacteroides. The sequence goes on along the minus strand of JBJEBO010000106.1, from coordinate 3,869 downwards.
TTAGCCATAATATAATCAATATTGTCAATCTTCTCCTTCAGACAATTGCCCCTGCATCAGGGAAGCAAGAATCGAGGCCACCCCGGCACGGGATTCACGAACCACGGATATACCTTTTCCGCTATGGTCCGGATGACCGATCGGATAATAGGCAACATCCTGCAGAAGCAGTTGGGCATCAATATAATCATAATCCGAATCCTGGATTTGCATCAGCACTCCGGGTATCTCGGAATAAAGGATTTTAGTCGCATCCGGTTCATTATATGCCGTAGCAATTCCATTCACGTCAGCAGCAACCGAACAATCACCGCAAAGGGATGCGAGAGCGGTCATCAAGCCACCGTCACAGACAGTAACACCTGACATCACAATTCCATCCTCAACGAACTCCCTCACAATCTCGTAACAATCAATAAAATAATCCGGATCTCCAATTATTGGTCCCACTCCCCCGTTATGCCCGGAAACCTCCGCAAGGAGGGAACCTCCAAGTTTATGCACACAGGTATCGAAAGGGATATAAATCAGCCACGAATCGCTGTCCTCTACCGCCTTGGAAGGACATTTCATTCCATCTCCCATCCACGGTCTGGCGCTTTCAAAAGGCATTTCCACCAAGAAATCATCTTCTGACTCCTGCTCACCTTCCTTATGAGGCGGCAGAGCCGCTGTAGCCTTCAGAAAACAAGCATCTCCCGTCTCTTCATACCCATATCCACTGATTCTCACTCCCAGAGAGAAAAGATAATCAGAAGCGGAAGATACTGAATTATAGAAAGATGCCATATTTCCGAGCTTGCGGACATTCCATTTCCACAAAAGTTCCATTTCAAGATTGTCGAGTCTGAAATGCCCCTCACGCCAGATGGCGGAAAGCAAAGCCGCAGCTATTCTTTCCCGAGTGAAAGTTTCCGGATAAAGCATCCTGAAAGGTCTTTCCACACCAAGGACCCCGGTCACTGCATCCACATAACCGACCGGATTGTCGCTGTCATATACAAAGGAAGTAGGTGGCGGGTCGAGTGACTCATCCACAATCTCAGGTCTTTCATTTTCACAGGCACATTTCCGCTTGTCCGGCATACACTCTTCAAGCAGTTCGGCAGGCGTAGCATCACACGGCACGCCGTCGATGACATAAACGGAAAACAAAGGCGAGTTGTCGCTCATATCACATCTAACCTTAAATAAGACTCTAATTGTCCGTAAATTTAAGTAAATTTGGCGTCAGTTCAAATTGTTATTGAAAAATATGAATGAAAAATACACCGCAGAGGGTTATAATTCCTTGATTTCTGCACTTTTCCACAGGTTTCCATCCTTCCAGAAGGACGGGGCCTCAGCCTACAAGCCGGGCATCGGAAACATCATCGCCTTTGACTCCATAGCCGGCCATCCTCATAAAAATTACAAGACCATCCACATAGCCGGGACCAACGGGAAAGGCTCCGTCTCCAGTTTCCTTGCCTCCACTCTTGCTGCCTGCGGATTCAGGACAGGGCTCTACACCTCCCCTCACATCCTCGATTTCAGGGAGAGAATGAGAATCATAGAGCCATCCGGTGCCTGCAGAATGATTCCCAAAGAGGACGTATGGGACTTCGTTACCCAATGGCAGGAAACCTTCGATCACCTCGACCTCTCTTTCTTTGAAATAACTACCTGTATGGCTTTAAACTGGTTCGCCACACAAAAGGTGGACATAGCCGTCATAGAGACCGGGCTCGGAGGAAGGCTGGACAGCACCAATATAATCACCCCGGTGATGAGCGTAATCACCAATATCGGCCTGGACCACTGCGATATGTTAGGCAATACCATAGGGGAAATCGCCTTTGAGAAAGCGGGCATAATAAAGCCGGGCATACCGGCAGTCGTTGGAGAGAGCGGAGAGGAATCCTCACCGGTATTTGAACGCAAAGTACTGTATAGCAATATTTCAGAGACGCAATTTATGGGAGACCGCAACAGGATTATGGAACTGCTTACATTTGCGGATAAAACAGAGCCTCATCTTTGGGACAAGCACGAAGAAATCCTCGAAAAAATGGACCTCAAGGGCAGCTATCAGGTCAAAAATCTGCGCACTGCGCTCGCTGCAATCGGGGTCCTTTCTGGAATAGAAGGTTTCGAATGTATCAAAGGCAGGGACGAGGAAATCGTTGACGCCATAGAGCACACAGCCAAAAGGACGGAATTCCACGGAAGATGGGAAAAGATTCACACAGCCCCGGACATAATCTGCGACATAGGACACAACGCCCACGGTCTGAAAGACAATTTCGCTAAGCTCAGCAGGTTGCTTAAAGAAAAGACATACGATTCACTGACAATCATATATGGTGTAATGGCAGACAAAGACACTTCGGACATCTTCCCGATGATGCCGAAAGGTGTGGAATATATTTTCACGGCAGCGGCCGGACCGAGGGCCTTGGGAGCGGAGGCTTTGAAAGATAGATTCATATCGGAAGGATGGGGCGAAGGGAACGAAACTGTTTGTTTCAAGACTGTTGCGGAAGCGGTAGGCTACGCCCTTGAAAAAGCCGCCGCGAGGACGGCGGAAGGGAAACGACATCTTATTTATATAGGAGGAAGTACATACGTTGTTTCAGAAGCGGTATCGTTTTTGAAATGATAGGTAGAAAACTACTTATATGAGACATCAGATGATTATTACGGCAATTGCAGCCGTATGTTTTCTTTGCGCGGGATTTTGTGCAGGAGCGACAGGGAAGAGTACGACAAAAGACGCTGACGGTCACACACTTGTGACATTATGGAAAGACTATAGAGAGGCTTCGGAGAAAGACCTTCCAAAGAAAAAACTTGCAATCCTTGACAAAATCAGGGAGGAATCGCTCAAATCCGGACTTGCCTGGGATTTCTTTGACTGCTGCAGGGAAAGATATTACACAGAGACTTCCCTCGACTGGAAAAACAGGGAAAAAATTTCAACGTCCATTCTCGCTGATGCAAGAAATTTCGGAAATGATGCCGTCATTTATCGTCTGATAAGCGAAGGCATCGTTTCGGGAGAGATTTCAGGCGAATACATAAAAGCTTTAATAGGTAATTCCGCGTCTTTGAGAAAATCCCTTTGTCGGGAATTAGTGGATTCCGATGGTGCGATGTCAGATAAAGAAAGATGCCCAGACTTCATAAAGAATGGTATTTCAAATAATTACGAATACATTCTCTGGTCTGTTTATTTCAGGACCGGAGTTTCATTCAACCCGCGTTATGCTTCTTACGGCAGATATGCCCGTCTCTCTGAAGCATATCATCTTGCAAAAGATGAATTACTGAACATACACAATGGACATTATCCCCAGGATGCTTTTCTTGAATATATGGGGATAATGGAAAAAGACGGTGGGGTGAGGACAGGTGGTCTGGAAGCATTTGCATCAGCTTATTCTGAACAGGCCGTTTCTCTTCTTGCAAAACAAGAATTGCTTTCGGAAAGACATTCCGCTCTTGAATCACATATAGGTAAACAAACGATGAGTCAGAAAGATTTGTCAGACAAATTCAAGGAATTGCGTTCAGATTGTCTTAATGTGAAGAAAGAGGCGGAATCATACAAGGGAAAAGAGGCAGAAATAGCAAAGGTCTGCACAAAGCCTGACGCCATTATTTCAATGATGGACAACAGTTATGTCGAGGCGATTCCAGGAGAAAAGTCATTCAAGATTGTGATGGTGAACACCAGGAAAGCATTGTTTGAATTGCGCAAAGACGGCAAGGAAGGAGCAAAAATCCTCAGTTCATCAATAAATGACAGCAAAAATTTCTATAGGGTTCCCGATACGGTTGAAGTCAGACTTCCACTAATTGACGACGGGAATTGGTATTACTATATA
>JBJEBO010000105.1:0-3773 GCA_051870155.1 Candidatus Cryptobacteroides sp. | reverse complement strand
GGCTGCTTCCACCCCGTCGGAGATTCTCAATTTTCCCCTTGTGAACTTGAACTGCGGAAGATCCCTTCTAAGGATTATCACTTTCACATTGAAGGCATTTTCGAACTTGTCCATCAACTTCTCAAAAGGTATGTTCGCTATGTCAATCAGCCCGTCCATCCAGCAAGTCACAGAATCAGGATTATCCATCACGCTTTTCGTCCACACGCCATTGTTCCAGCACAATATGTCATTCGGTTCGAGATAATAAGTATCCTCCCAGACCGACTTGTCCGTCACTTTCACGGATCCTTTAACCAGATAGGTGGAAAAATAGTCATTATCCCGGTCCACCTCAAGGTTAAACTCCGTTCCGAGCACCTCCACCTTCCCCGCGTATGTATCCACAATAAAAGGTCTCGATGCATCCGGCTCCACTTTCAGATAAACCTCCCCATCTCTGAGTTCCATCTCCCTGCTTTTCCTCGCAAAAGCGACAGGTATCTTTACCTCTGACCCTCCGTTAAGCCACAACTGGGTACCATCCTCCAATGTCATCAGCATCGTCTTACCCGAAGGAACCGAATATGTTCTGTATTTCGAAGAAAAACTGTTTTCCGTCAACCTTACTCCAGCCAAGACAGCCATAACTATTGCCGCAGCGACAGAAACGGCATAACCTATGATTATCAGAGGCTTTATCTTCTTCCTACCTGCAGTCTGGCCAAATTTCTCAGCCGCCGCGGCATTGACTTCTAAAGCCTCAAAAATGATTCTTGCCTCCTTGTACGCCTTCGCGTGGGAACCGTCGGGATCATCCGCCACAAATCTTCCAACCGCCCTGTCTTCCTCTCCGGTGGTCTCGCATCTGAAATACTTCAGGAGCAGATTGATGTCGATGTTTTCTTCCATAGCATATATAAGACACTTCAGGATTCCATTCGGACCCCTAAAATAGTAATTAATATTTGGAAGTTTGAGAAACAAGTGATACTTTCGCAATATAACACAAAACTTCAAAATTATTATGAGGCATCTGACAACCGCATCGGCAATTGCTTTGACAACCGCATTTACAGCCATCTGCTTTTCACTATCCTCCTGTTCAGGAACTGAAAACCAATACACAGACTATGTAAACCTTAAAATAGGCACCGGTGGACACGGACACGTGTTTGTCGGTGCCAATGTTCCATTTGGAATGGTACAGTTGGGACCGACCAGCATTCCACAGGAATGGGACTGGTGTTCAGGCTACCACGACAGCGACTCCACGGTAATAGGATTCTCCCACACCCATCTCAGCGGGACCGGCATCGGGGATCTTTTTGACATAACGGTAATGCCGGTGAGCGGAGAAGTCACCTTCGCAAGGGGCGAAGAATCCAATCCTGAATCAGGTCTGTGGTCATACGCCGATAGAAGCAGGGAGATCTGCCGTCCGGGATATTACAGCGTCCCTCTTACAAGATATGGAATCACAGCCGAGCTCACTGCCACAGAAAGAGTTGGTTTCCACAGATATACTTTCACAAACGAACCATCCATCGTGTTTGACCTCGAGAACGGAGGATGCTGGGACAAGGCTACCAACACATTCATCGAGCCTTGCGGAGAAAAGGCGCTTCGCGGATGGAGATATTCAACAGGATGGGCGAAGGATCAGAGAGTGTTCTTCTATGCCGAGTTCTCTGAACCATTCAAACATATCACAGTGATAAAATCAGAAGAGAGCGAAGCAGAGCCTATGCCGCGCTTTGCAAGGATATATTTCAACGGTGAGCAGAAGCAGATATTGATGAAAGTGGCGCTTTCAGCAGTAAGCACCGACGGAGCGAAGGCCAATCTCGACACAGAACTTCCAGGATGGGATTTCGATGCCACTGCTATTGCTGCAAACGATAAATGGAACAGGGAATTGTCAAGGATAAAGATTGAGACCAAAGATGAAGCCGCAAGGGAAATCTTCTACACTTCCCTCTTCCACACAATGATAGCCCCGGCGCTCTTCAGCGATGCAGATGGGCAGTACAGGGGTGCGGACGGGAAATATTACGGCAATCCCGGCTACAAGACATACACCATCTTCTCACTTTGGGACACCTACCGTGCAGCAATGCCGCTCTACAGTATTTTCCAGAGCGAAAGATATCCGGAATTTGTCAACACTATGACCGACATTTTCGAGAAACAGGGCAAACTTCCAGTATGGCATCTTGCAGGCTGCGAGACAGACTGTATGGTAGGCAACCCTGGCATCCCTCCTGTTGCAGACGCAATGGTGAAAGGATTTGAAGGATTTGACTATGAAAAGGCTTTCAATGCCATCAAACAGAGCGCCCTCCTTGGAGAAAGAGGTCAGGATGTGAGGATGGAATATGGATATATTCCTTATGACCTTGCCGAGGAATCAGTGGCATACGACCTTGAATATGCCCTCGCGGATGCGGCTGCAGCCAATGCGGCAGAAGTGATGATGGCAAAATATGAAGCTGCAGGCGACACCGCAAAGGCTGAGAAAATGAAGGCTGACAGGGATTATTTCAGAGAGAGAAGCCATTCATACAGGCATCTTTTCGACAAAGAACTCGGATTCATCAGAGGAAAGGACAGCAAGGGCAATTTCAGAAAAGAATACAGTCCGTTCTCTTCAACCCATAGGGCTGACGATTATTGCGAGGGCAACGGCTGGCAATACACTTGGCTCGTTCCTCACGACCTTGAAGGTCTTGCAGAATGTTTTGGAAGCAAGGAGGCAATGTTGGAGAAACTTGATATGCTTTTCACAGTGTCATCAGACCTCGAAGGCGAGGCTTCCCCGGACATTTCCGGACTCATAGGTCAATATGCCCACGGAAATGAGCCGAGTCACCATATTATTTATTTCTATACGATTGCAGGTCAGCCTTGGAAAACAGCTGACAAGGTGCGTGAAGTCCTTGCTACAATGTATAGCAACCAGCCTGACGGACTTTCCGGCAACGAAGATGTGGGACAGATGTCCGCGTGGTATGTGCTTTCGTCACTGGGCTTCTATGAGGTGGAACCGGCGTCTGGACGTTATTGGTTCGGAAGTCCTCTGTTCGACAAGGCCACAATAAAGGTAGAGGGAGGTGAATTCACCATCATTGCAAAGAACAACAGCCCGGCAAACAAATATATAAAGAGCATTACACTCAACGGAAAAGAATATAAGGAGGCATATATCTCCCACAGCGACATCAAGGCAGGTGGAGAGCTTGTGCTGACAATGGGAGCAGAATATTAATGTATGATAGGGGTATTTGATTCAGGTGTGGGCGGTCTTTCCGTCCTGAGGGAAATATTGAAGGTACTTCCCGGACAGGACTATGTCTATTATGCCGATAATGCGAACTGCCCGTACGGGGAAAAGACGAGGGAGTTCATCATAGACAGGGCAAGGAAAATCACCGAAACCCTGATAGACAAAGGAGCGGAAATCATAGTCGTGGCGTGCAATACCGCCACGGCTGCCGCTATAGCCACATTGAGGAAAGAATATGAAATACCCTTCATCGGTATGGAGCCTGCGGTGAAACCCGCCGTTAGAGACACAAAGACAGGAGTGATCGGGGTTCTCGCAACGGCCGGTACATTGAAGGCGCAGAAATATAAAGACACGAGGGAAAGGTTCGCGGACAATGTCACAGTCGTGGAACACGTTGGGAAAGATTTTGTGGAACTCGTAGAAAGCGGGAAGACCTCCGGTCCGGAGGCGGAATCCATTGTGGCATCGAGCCTTAAGCCCCTTCTTGACGCAGGAGCGGACACCC
>JBJEBO010000104.1:0-3774 GCA_051870155.1 Candidatus Cryptobacteroides sp. | reverse complement strand
GTCTTTGTTTTGTGGGAAACATACTGTTCTATCTGCATTTGAATCTCTAATAAAAGGCGCACAATTCAAATACATCTTTCTTTCTTACAACAATGAAGGACTAATGTCAACTTCAGATATAAAAAGAATTATGACCAAATATGGGCGCTATGATGTAATTAATAAAGAGTATTCAAGATATAGGGCCGACAAAGAAAGCAACCGCTCACATAAAGCAGACAAGACTGTAGAATATATCCATATTTTATATAAATAACGAAGTTCCCATCCATTCAATAGGCAGATCCTCATCAATAGATAAACCCAAACATCCAGATAGGAACATTCTTTCCTGCCGCATATTCAATATTATCTTTTACAATATATCCTTTATCAGCATCTTTCAACTGCTTGCCAGTCTTATTGCGACCTCCCACCTCGAATGTTATTCCATCCACTTCGAAATCTGAAATCTTGGAAGAATAAACTGAATGTTTCTGTTTCATCCAAGTCAGGAACATAGTCTCACGAATTGTACCCTCGTCAGATTTGTCAAGTCCAAGAGCATATATAATATTGGAATTATCCAAATACAGCTTTTCCACCTTCTGCAATATGCCGTCGCCTTTAGATTTCTCTCGCAGTGCATTGAAAAGACCAGACTTCTCAAGATACTCTATATAATCCGGGAGAAGATTCCTGCTGATATCCAGATCTCTTGCAAGAGTCGTATGATTCGGCTTATATGGCACAGACTGAGCAAGCATATACATCAGTTTCTTAAGTTTAGCAGAAGCTGCCACTGTCATCTCCGCGTATCTTGGAATATCATCTTCGACTGTTGCATTTATTGCCTGCTTCAGCTTTATCAAGAAATCCTCTTCTATAAAATATGGATAGCAACCCTTTCTAAGGTAATCCTGATAATACTTTATAGGTCTATGCTCACCATATGGGAAATCAACCTTACCGGAGAGGATGTCTTCCAGTGAAGAAGGTTTAAGACTCCATCCTTGGGATATGTTTAGATACTCCCTGAAGGATAATACCGGCATAATATACTCAATCGTTCTTCTGCTCAGGTCTGCTTTAGCTCCCTTTTTCAGGTCAAGTATGGAACTTCCAGAATAGACAACTTGAAGAAGAGGCAACTGATCGTAAATCATCTTTACCTCAGTAGTCCAACCCTTATATTTGTGAATTTCGTCAATATAAAGCTTTTTTCCTCCGTGTTGGAAAAACGTCAAGGCAAGATCATAAATCCTATGACCTGCAAAATAAAAATCATCGGCTTGAACATACAATGACTCCTCAATCTTGTCATACAACTTGATATGCTGAAGAATCATTGTTGATTTTCCTACGCCTTTCTGCCCCAGAAGACCGATTAATCTATTTTTCCAGTTAATACTGTCGTGAAACGATCGCACATAGCCTGTTGGAGTCAAATCCAACTTAATGCGATATGTCTGCAATAACGTATCCATAACTATTGCACATTATTTAGTGCAACAAATATAATAAATTGCACTAACTTTAGTGCAATTTTCAGAAAAATCTGCACTAATTTTTGAGCAAATACGTCATCAAATCCTTTCACCGATTCCCTTGGTGGTGGTTTCAACCTTCTCAGTGGACTTGTATTCCATTGTTATTGTCTTACCTGACTGGGTGTATGTGTAACGGGAGTGGTATTCACTATTTTCAACATAATATCCATCAACCACAAGTTGATTTCCTTCAAGAGAGATTGTATTGGTTTCTTCTGAATTGCCTTTGTTTACAAGAACATCTCCACCAGCATCATTCCAATCGAATAAAGACTTTAGTTTCAAAGTATTGTTGTCCGGCAACTGAACAGTTATCTTTGTATGCCCCTCTTCATCAGTCCATTCCCGGCTCTCAAGCTTAGCTTTTTCATAGACTTCCTCCCCTTCTATTTTTGTCCAAGTATGCATATAATCCCCATCGAACAGAAATGTGCTTACAAGAGTCTCTGTCGTCTTCTCATTTATCGGATATGAATAGGAACCATCCTCATTTTTGCCTGAAGCAGTGCCTGTGACTATTGTCGTACAAGTCCACGTAACATTCCATTTAGTACCATTAAGTTTATGACCCTTCAATATTCCGTCACTTCCACCATCACCACTTGGATTATCCTCTTTTGCCGCCTGTTCGATATAAAAATATTCATATTTGGAACCATTGTATGTACTTACCTTGAATGAAGCCGACCTTTTCGCACCCTCATTCGCCTCACAAGTGACATACACCGTTAGTGGATACGTAGAACCGGGTCCTTCTTTCATAGCCGTGCTTACCCAATTCGGCAAATTCTCAATCTTCCAATTCACATCGCAGGTCAATTCAAATGAGAACAACCCTCCGTCAGCTGGCATTTCTTTTCTGTTCGGATTCAAAACAAGCACATAATCAATAACTTCACCCCCAATCTGCCATACTTTCACCGTCTTGGTGACATCCCCGCAACGGAATACCAAGATTCCTTCACGGTCACTCCCCGGATTGGCACCATACTGAACCCTGACACTCTTACTTTCTTCACCCTTCTTGTCAGACAACTCAAGCCAGTCGGAATCGCAACTCGCTGTCCAACTTTCAGTTGCAGTGACATACAAATAAAACTCACCTGCTTGATTCGAATCAATGCTCACCATTGAACGGTCTATTGAGAACTGCGAACCTGATGCTTCCTGCGCAATGCGGATCTCCTTTCGGAAAGACTTGCTGCGGAATGTCACAGCTGCCGCTCTTGCCTCATTTCCCTCATTGGCAGAAGCAGTGATGTTTATGCTTGCCCTGCCAGCCGGTCCGCTCTCCGGACTTACAGACAACCACCCGGCAGACTTCGTCTCCACAACTTCGGCAACCCAATCTTCCTGAAATTCAAAAATAAGGGTTATGGATTCTCCGTTCCCGTTCAATGCCTCTTGGGGAATGGGCGTAATTGCTGATATGCCTGATTCAGTATCTGTCAATTCTTTACCACAAGAACCGCATATAAAGGATGCGAGGAGAATTATGACGATTAACAAAGTTTCTTTTTTCATTTTATTGAAGGATTTAGATTGTTGCAAATATAATATGACCGATATATTTGGTTGTGGTGAATATTTCTTGAAAATCAATATAAATTTCACCACAAGGGGCTATTCGTCAAAGTTCAATGTTTGTTAATTTGTCATCCGAACTCTCTTAATTTGTCGCGTATGGAGCAACTGAAGAAAAGCAAAGTGGACAAAATTAAGAATATTGGACTAACTTTGTAATAAATTTTTAAAAAGATATGAAGTGTCGGAATCTCATCCTGTCAATGCTGGCACTGGTTGTCATTATGCTTCCAGCCCTGTCGGCAGAGCCATCCACCTACGAAATTTCGGAAGACAAAGTCTATGAGCTTATGCTTACGGACTATGAAGAGGCGTGCAAAGTAATGAAACGGCTGAGACAGGAATCGGGTCTTCCGCAGTGGCAACTCGACATCACCGAAGGCGACCTGCATTTCAACAACGGGAAATGGCGCCTCGCCCTCGAATATTACACCAGAGCATCATCCTCGCCGGATTTGACCAAAGACAAAGAACGCTCTCTCGAATTGATCCACCGCCAAATATCTTGCTACGACTGCCTCCACGACGATGCCGCCAAAAGCGACCTCTGCAAAGAGCTCTACAAAAAAGCAAACGAGATGGGAAATGCACCGATGCAGTCAATAGCCCTGTTCAACCTCGGCAAGACCACCTATCTGCAAGAAAACAAGGAAAGTGGATA
>JBJEBO010000103.1:0-3774 GCA_051870155.1 Candidatus Cryptobacteroides sp. | reverse complement strand
TTCCGGGGGGCAGATGAATTTCACGAGGTTTGACTATCCATCCTCAAACCTGAAAATCGCCGTCACAATTTATTGGCGCTGAGGACCTTGCCGATGGCATCGAGGATGCTTATGTCGGCGGGGAGCCATTTCACACTGTGCAGAGTCTGTGCGGTGAGCCAGGCTGATGCCTCGTGCTCATTCAGATGCACTGTTTCTGATGCCAGCGAACACCAGAAGCAATGGAGGATGAGATGGAAATCGGGATAGTCCCATTCCACAGTCTCAATCAATTCTCCGACAATGATTTCCGCATCAAGCTCTTCCCTTATCTCCCTGACGAGGGCCTCCTGCGGATTCTCCCCCTTTTCGATTTTGCCTCCAGGGAATTCCCACCAATCCTTGAAATTGCCGTAGCCTCTCTGGGTGGCGAAAATCCTGTCTCTGTCACGGATCACCGCCGCAACCACTTCTATCGTTTTCATATCCGTTCCTCTATTTCTTGTCTCGGTCATAATGTGGCATCTCTTCCGGAATCACCATAGAGATTTCGACGAGTCCTGCCACTTTCCCGTTTTCTTTCCAGGCGGTCTGATAAATCATTTTCTTCTTACCGCCTTTGCTGATTGTATATGCGTTGCAACCCCCGGTCTCCAGCATTTGCCTGATAATCTCTTTAGACCTTTCATTATGGCAGCCCATAAGATTTTGACCCACAAGGTCTCCGTGTGATGCGAAAGTCTCTTTGGCCTTGTCGTTCATATACAAGATAACTCCTTCCGTGTCGCAAACTGTCACGGCACAATTCATTTCTTTTGCCCAATCCGCTATCATATAATTTTCCATATAATTTATCAGACAAAATTATTCAAATTTTTCAATATATCTGGTATGTATTTTGTTTTGAAAAATTGCCTGCATCAAATAGCGGGTGCTCCCTAAAATTTAAACTTATGGCAAAACCTCGTACAATTACCCGAGACATTATCATACACGCCGCAATGGACATTGTTCATCGTGCTGGTATTCAATCTCTTTCATCCCGCAGTCTCGCTGCCGCTCTCGGCACTTCCGCCCATCCTGTCTTCGCTGTTTTCCAATCTATGGACAATGTCATTGATGCAGTGAAAGATGAAGCCATCAAACTTTATGAATCTTATGTCAACAAAGGTCTTTCAATGAAACCTCCTTTCAAGGGATTTGGAATAGAGTTCCTTTGGTTTGCGATGGATGAGCCTGAATTTTTCAAACTTTTGTTCAATAATGCTTTCCGTTCAGATTCTTACGATGGCTTTCTGATTAATGAGGGGCATTTGAATGAGTGTATAGCCGCCGTGTCCGATACTTTCGGATTGAACCGGGAGCAGGCCAGGGAACTTGTCAGGCAAGTTTGGATGACAGCCTATGGCTTAGGTTGTATGATAGCTCACGGGGTGTGCAATTTCACCATTGAGGAGGCGGCCGGAATCCTCGGAAAATCTTGCAGGGCGCATATTCTTGAAATAAATGCCGGGGCAGACCATCGTGAGAGCCATATCCCGGGAGAGGAAGGGCCTTCGGGAAATGTGGATTCATATTTGGAGGATGGATATGCCAATCTGAAACGACACGCGAGGAAAATCCTTCTGGATTCGCTCGTGAGCCAGAATCATCTGCTTTCGTCTCTCTCAAGATGTCCGAGATATGTCAAGGATGAAGAGTGGATAGAGCTGGAAAGATTGATGCACAGTGCATTCGGACTGTCGGCAAAGAGCCTTAAGAAACAGTTTCCATTCTTGACTTCAGGAGATTTCAGGCTTATAATGTTGGCTGAATTCCAGTTTGGAAAGGGGCAGAGCGCCATCTTGCTTGGCATCTCTCCGGCCTCTGTTACGAAGGCCCGCCAAAGGCTGAAAGCGAAATTGGGAATCGATTCGCTTGAGAACTTTTTGCTGGAGCTTTGATGCCATTGTCCATACCTCTGTGAAATAATTCATTTATTTGCAACATTTTATCCATTTTCAATGTCTATATCCCACCGATTTGTTCTTTTATATATCGGTGTAACTTTGTTTTTTGGTATTTCAGCCTTTTCCCGGGGGCGATAAGGAAATTTTCCGGCAAACAGCCAGGAGGGACGGCAGAAAACCAAACAACTCTCGAATATCCAATAAATTATCAATTGCGAAAATTGAGTAGAAAGAAAAATGAAAAAATTATTGATGATTATTGCCATAATGGCATTGTGGACGGTTGCCGCGACGGCAGCCCGTCAGGACGGAATTGTGAATGGAAAAGTGGTGGATGCCGCAACAGGTGAGCCGCTCGAATGGGTCACCGTGGCAGTGAGGAATGCTGCTGCGGAGGTGACAGCCGGCGCGACGACTGACTCCGAGGGGAAATTTATGGTGCAGACCCCAGAAGGCTCGACGCTCACAGTGTCTATGATAGGATATAAGGAAGTGGTCTTGAGCGAGTTCAAGGATAAAATGGTAATATCTCTTGAACAGGACCAGGAGCAACTTGAGGCTGCAAGGGTGACAGAGAAGGTGAAACTGCTTGAGGTGAAGATGGACAAGGTGGTGATGAATGTGAGCCAGAGCGCCTTTGCCCAGGGTTCCAATGGATTGGATCTCATCAAGAAAGCACCGGGAGTGGTGATAGACAAGGATGGCAACATCACCTTGAATGGAAAGCCTGTCTCAGTGTGGATAGACGGACGTCCTTCGTATGTGGATGGGAAATCCCTCGAATCCCTGCTCCGCGCAACGGATGGCGGGAGCATCGACAAATTTGAGATTATGGAGCATCCGTCATCTAAATATGATGCATCGGGACAAGGTGGAATAATCAATATCAAAACAAAGAAAAATGCCCTTGCCGGCTTCAACGGGTCATTGGGAATCGATGGTGGCGGTATGTATTTCGGCAAGGATATCGACCGTTTTTTATGGCAGGAGAGTGCTTGGACCAACCTTTCATATCGCACAAAAAAGACGAATACCTTCCTCAATCTTTATGAAGGAAGATATTCAAATGATGGTCTGGTTACCATAGAAACATATTCCGAATTTCCTACAGGAGCACTTGAGCAGACTTCTTCCTCATATATAGAAATGACGGATTTTTCCTGGAATGTAAAACTCGGAAACGACTGGTTCATAGATGATAAGAATACATTGGGAGTGATTCTCAGCATTCCTGGGGAAAACGGTTTGCAGAGTTCGCGCCCGGAGAAGAACCATACTGTGCAGAAGATTGATGGAGTGGAGGTTGCAAGAGATAATACCACCATCAATGAAAAGAGGAAAGGTACGAATACGAGCGCCAATCTCAATTATACCCATATTTTCGACGAGCAGCGGAGTGCCGAGCTCACTGCAAACCTCGACTATTACCGCATCGGCAACAACGCCCTTCCCAAACTTGATATCCTCACCCGTATTCCTTCGCAGGAAGAACCTCAGAATTTATATAGGACGATTGATACGAGGAATGTTGTGAACATTTATTCTGCAAAACTGGATTATCAGACCCTGTTGTGGAAGAGGGTTATGTTTGAGGCGGGTGCGAAATGGAGCCTTTCCGCAACTGGAAGCAACGCACTGAGGACGGAGACGGGGTCCTCCCAGATGCAGCAACTAACCGAATTTACATATAATGAGAACATTGCGGCTGCCTATTTCAATGCCGCGACATCTTTCGGCAAGAAATGGAGTCTGAAAGTTGGTCTTCGAGCGGAATACACAAATTCTTTCGGCGATTGGAAGAGCGCCGGAGAGCAGACCAGACGGAGTTACATTGACTTCTTCCCTA
>JBJEBO010000102.1:0-3779 GCA_051870155.1 Candidatus Cryptobacteroides sp. | reverse complement strand
ACCTTTCCACCGAATGCAGTCATCAATTTCTCACGAATCTGCTTATAAATCACCTGATTCAAACCTGGAATCGCAGTCAAGACCTTCATCACAGGCTTTTTCAGCACAGGCAGGACGGCACTCTTGAAAATCTTCTCCATAACAAGAGGAACCGTGATTATAAGATATGGATGAACATCCTTCATCGCTCCAAGCAGGAGTGCAGGAGTCGGGGTCTTGCCAAGATAATATATGCAGGTACCTCCACAGAGCGGATATATGAACTCGAACATCATTCCATACATATGGGCCATAGGAAGCATTGAAACCATCTTGTCTTCAGAAGAAGAAGGAATGTTATTCTGACCGAATTCCACATTTGCAGAGATGCATTCATACCTGAGCATCACACCTTTAGGTGCACTTGTAGTGCCTGAAGTATAGTTGATTACTGCAAGTTCCTTGTCATTGTCCTTCGGATAGCAGATATCCTCTCTCTTGAGTCCGGAAGGATATTTGGCAGCAAAGAGGGAATCCATATTCTTCATTGCGTCGTCTATTTTCTCCTTCCTTGAAAACAAAAGAGAGAAATCAGTGGTGGATACGACAGCCTGAACCCTCGGCATCTTGCTCTCATCCAGCTTCTTCCACATATCGGTGTCCGTAAAGAGGGCTATGCTCTCTGAATGGTCAACCAAAGCATTGATACTCTCCGGAAGGAAGTCAGCGAGAATCGGAACGACAACTGCTTCATAAGTCGTAACAGAGAGGAAGGCTATGCCCCATCTTGCGGAGTTTTTGGCACAAACGGCCACTTTGTCCCCTTTCTTCAGTCCACAGGCTTCAAATAGAAGGTGGAATTTAGCCACCTGTTCCGCTATGTCTTTAAATGTGAATGATTCTCCTTTGTAGTTGCAAAGAGCCGGCGAGTCCCAATTGGTTTTGATAGCCTGCTCAAGTCTTGTGAAATAATGCTGCATAAATAGAATCGGTTTTATCGGCGAAATCGCCGTCTATATTTTTGCAAAGTTATGAAAATCTCGGAAATTACGCAATTCAGGCTTCCATTTTTACCGTCTTAACTTCTTCAATGCTATCGATGGCGGCAATTTCGTTTATGGTCTCGTTCAATTCTGTTGCGGAATGGACATCAAAGTCTATCGTACAAGAAAAAATCTCATCTTCCGTCTTTGTGGTAGAACCGGTCATCGAGAGATGATGTTTTTCTACGATACAGTCTATGATATCTCTGAACAAATGGTAGCGATCTATGCCAGTGGCGACTATCCTTACGGGGAATAGAATATTGTCTTTGGCATTGAACGAATCTACCGCAACAATGGTATGCCCCTGTTCGGATGCAGTGCGAATGGCATCTGGGCAATTGCGATAATGGACTGAAATATGTCCCTGTCCGTCATCAAAACCGATGAGTTCACCGCTTTCAGGAAGCGGATGGCAATGCGGACAACGGATGAATTCTGATCTCGGCTGACGTTTCAAATAACTCTTGATATTCTTCTTAGCCTTGTATGTAACTGCTGCTGAGAGCCATTCTTTCTTCGGATGAATCTGTTGGTCCGTGCCAATCTCCACACTGTCTCCCCTATGGAGCACAGTCCTGATGCTGCACAACCTACCATTGATTCGGGCATATTTGGCATTGTCACCAATATCTGTATGCAAGGCGTAAGCAAAATCCAAGGCAGTCGCCCCTTTAGGCAATGTGACAGTTCTCGTATCTGTCGTATAAACCACAACATCCTCATTATAAAGAGAATCGTGGATTCCAGGCATCATAGACTCCGGATCTTCCGATAGTTCCTTCAGCACGGCTGTCAGTCTCTTGAGCCATTGCTCCTTGTTTTCGATGATGCAGCCGAAATAGGACTGTTCACGCATCTCGTCCGAACTTATATGGAATTCCTCAATGTTGCCGTATGGGTTAAGAAGCTTGAAATGGATTGATTTATAACCATTTGCCTTCGGTTGCGTCATATAATTGACAAAACTTCCGCTTTGCTCCCTGTGTTTTGTAGCCAACACGGAATAAATCTTGAGAGCTATATCCTGACCGTCACTCATACAGGCATTCACAGCTGCGACCTCCTCCGGGCTGAACACCGCCCTGATATAATGCTTGAACGGAACGTGGTAGAAATCACATCCCCTTTCCTGCATCTCCCTCCAGATACTATAAGGCTTTCTGTAACGTATATCCCAACGGACCGCACTTCCAAAATGGCCCTCAACAGTACTCTTGCAGTCATTCAGGAATGATTCAACGGCATTTTTAGTCCTCACACGGTCTTCTTCGAGAAGCATCACGAGATTCCTGTATTCGTCAGGATTGAGGAATCGGAAAGCAAGGTTTTCCAACTCAGACTTGACCTTGTACAATCCGAGCCTTCCGGCAAGGGGTGCGAAGAAAAATTGAGTTTCGGAAGCGATTTTCCACTGTTTCTGGGGCCTCATAGAATCGAGGGTCCTCATATTGTGCAGTCTGTCAGAGAGTTTGAGTATCAACACCCTGATATCATCGTGCACGGAGCCGAGGATGTGCTGGAAATTATCCACCTGGTCCTTATTGCGTTTGGTTACAGCATCCACAAGGAAGCCTACATCCTCTCCAAACCTTTCTGTAATATTCTCTTTTGTATATGGGGTGTCTTCCACGACGTCGTGGAGAAGGGCTGCGCAGACGATGTTCGGGTCCGTTTGTCGCATCTCTTTAACCACAACAAGCGCCACGGCGAGCGGGTGAAGGATATAAGGAAGACCACTCTTGCGTTTTTGAGGTCTATGTGCCTCTTCTGCAAGTTCGTATGCCTTTTCAATTTTCGCAATTGCTTCAGTGTCGTTTATGCCATATTCAGGCAAAGCCCGGAAAAGCCTTTCTTTCGCTTCCAGGACCATTTCATCCGGATTCATAAGTCAGTCTATCGTTAATCGATCTTCAAAAACAACTTTTTCAGATTCCTCTATGTGGGTTTTAGTGAATTTACAAAGTTATAAAAAAATCAATTCCGTTTTTCACTTAAGACCATAAAAAGAATGGCGGATATACAGATTATTATACCTATGATGATATTTGGCGTAACAGGTTCGGAAAATGCGAGGGTTCCTATGAGAATGGCGGTAACCGGTTCAAACACACCGAGAACGGAGTTTTTTGTCGGACCTATCATCCTTGTAGAGACGGCGAGCGCCAGAAGTGAGACCATCGTCGGGAAGATTGCCAGTCCGAAAAGATTGAATATGTCCATAGAGGTGTCAATGCCGGTCAGAAAAGTGTCCCGTTCATTGAATCCATAGAGGAGGAAAAGAAGGGTTCCGGTGGTAAGAGCATAGAAAGTAATTGCGTGTTCCGAGACGTTCTTAATTGTTTTTGAACGATTTACGATGACAAGATAAAAGGCGTAACTCAAGGCGGAGAGAGCAGCAAGGGACATTCCTGTCCAATTAAGGGATACTCCATCCGAAGGTTTGCAGAGGATGAGGACGCCGACGAAGGTTGCTGCAATGGACACCCACACCTGCCAGGTAGGATAGGATTTCAGAAAGACCATCGTCAGGGCGACAAAGACGGGATACAGATATACTATGGTTGTGGCGAGGCCGGAGGGGATGAAGCGGTAGGATTCGAAAAGGAAGAGACTGCTGCAACTGAAAAGGAGACCGAGTAGTATGAGGACGGCGGTTTCTTTCCTATGGATTCGGAATTGTTCTTTTCGCGCAAACATCCAGACTCCAAGGATGAATGTTGAAATGAAATATCTGAAAAACAGCATCGTAAGCAC
>JBJEBO010000101.1:0-3791 GCA_051870155.1 Candidatus Cryptobacteroides sp. | reverse complement strand
CTGTGCGTACACCAATGGCGACACCGGGAAGATTGGTCACCAATGCATCCACGCCCTCAAGTTCCTTCTTAGTAATTCCAGGTCTGTCGATATGTGCAACTACCACGGAGTGTGTCTGATGCGGCTGTATCACTTCGCACGGAAGCGAGGCATCTCGTCCGGCCGTGAATGCACGCACTCCCCCATCTATCTCATAATTCAACAAATTCTCCATAGCTCCAAAACATTTGGAAAATCAATCACTTTCCTTTGACAAGGGCAAACTTACATAAAAAAAATGATATCTTTGCAAGAATCAATAATAATCCGGAAAGAACAAAACAACAATAAAATAATATGAAAAAATTAGATTTCCACAAAATCATCATCCTGACCCTGGCAGCAACAATGATAGTCATCCTGTCAGGATGCGTAAATTCCAATGCCGACCGAAGTGTTGACTATCCTTTTTATGTCAGCAATTCACTAATGGGAAGCAAGGCGGACATTGTCCGTGTAGAATGTTCGGACAGTGTCACTTCAGTGACAATGAAATACAGGAGCAGACCTAATTACTGGTTCAGATGGTCTGAAAATACAGTGATCTATGCGGATGGCAAGGCATATCCCGCAATTGGAAGCGACGGCATCGTTCTCGGAGAGAAAGCGACTGTCGGAGATAACGGAGAATGTGAGTACACCATCTATTTCGAACCTATTCCAAGGAAAACCAAATCAATAGACCTTTCTGAAGGCTCTGCTCAGGGCGATTTCAATTTCTGGGGCATCGACCTCACAGGCAAAGCCAAGCCAAAGCAAAATCCACAGATTCCCAAGCTTGTGGAATCTGATAAAATGCCTGGATTTGACGAGAACATTGCAAATAGTACAATCAGGGTTCACCTTCTCGGCTTCCATCCGTCTTATCCGAATAATATTTCATTGACAATCAATCAAATCACTTATACATCAACGATAGAATCAAAAGCAGACGAAAACGGCGTAGCTGTATTTAATTTCAAGCAATACGGCACGGCTTCTTTCGATTGCTCAATGAATTACAACATCCTCGGTCGCGGTTCCATAGCTCCTGGAGAGACCCTTGACATATATTACGACCTTGCCGGTCTCGGTCAGGAGATGATGTTGGAAATGCGTCCCGATTATATCAAACCTGACATCAGGTATTATGGCATTTCTGAGGGGAAATACAGCTGCTGTGTATATGAAAGAATACCTGTCTCACTCAACTTGTTTTCAAATGATTTCGTACCTGATTGCCGTAACATCGATGCAGATGGCTATTACGATGCCATTATGGAAAGATACGATGCTGCGATGGCTGCGATAGATACACTTGAACTGTCCCGCCCAGCAAAGGAAATCACTGTCATAGAGCTAAAACAGCAACTTATTTACGGTATGGCAGCCAGTATGATGGTATTGGCGAGCAAATATTTCAACCAGAACGGGAAAGCTCCTGATTTTCCTCTTGCTGAACTCGAGAAACGGCATTATGACAAACTATTCTCTGTAATTGATTATACTGATCCAAAACTTATCACTTACGGGGAAAGCGGCGATTTTGTTATAACCCTTGGACACCTTGCCTCAACCGGAAAATTACAGAAAGGAAAGTTGTATGAAATAGGACGCACAAGCACCCTTGCCCAAACGGCCCAAAACAGAAGATTCACTGAAGAAGAACTTAATGAGATCAATGCAATGGAATGGCCATTCCTGAAATCCGTGCTGCTTTCAGTTGAGGAAGAGGCGGATCAAATCAGGAAGGGAGCTGCAGCAAGCTATCAGACAGTGGAGGATTGGTCTGGTGCAAAAGAGTGGCTGGAATCCATAATCGCTCCACACAAAGGAAAGATAGTTATGATTGATTTCTGGAACACGTGGTGCGGACCTTGCCGCAGTGCAATATCGCAGAATGAGCCATATAAGAACGGTGAACTTTCAAGCGATGATATAATATGGATTTATATCGCTGACGAATCATCCAGTTTGACCAAATACATAGAGATGATAGGCTCAATCAAAGGATTGCATTATATGCTCACGGAAAGTCAGAAGAAGGAACTTGCAAAATTGCTTGATATTGACGGAATTCCGTTCTATGTTCTTGTAGAAAGAGACGGCACATACACCCCACGTCCCGACCTTCGCAACCATAGCAAATTCGTCAAGGAACTCAAAGACAGACTGTAGAAACAATATTTACGCATACAATGAAACATTCCCTTTTTGTGTTTGCAGGCATACTTGCATTCCTTGTTTCCTGCACAAATGACACCAGCATCACTTCTCCGTCCGGAGGCTATTCAATTATGCTGAGGCTTGATGACAACGGACAGCCGCAGTATCGCATTTCCGCCAATGGAAATGAAGTAATTTCCTGGTCTCCGATGGGGCTCGTAGCCTCTGAGACCAATCTTGGCGATCAATTCAAAATCATCGGAGTCAAGACTTCCAAGGTGGATAAGGTTTGGGAACAGCCCTGGGGAGAGAACAAGACCATAAGGGACAACCACCGCGAAATCGCCGTCAGTATGAGCAACGGTGAGGGAGTGGACCTGACAGTGAGGATGCGAGCATACGACGACGGAGTGGCATTCAGATATGAATATGATACGAAGGAAGATTCATTGACCGTCATCTCGGAAAAGACCGGATTCAGATTTGCCCAGGACGGAATGAGCTGGTCTATTCCAGGCAATTTCGAGACATACGAACTCGATGTGCGCGAACAGAATATCAGCGCCGTTGAGAATGCCAACACACCGTTCACATTCGCTACATCCGGAGTATATGGAAGCATCCACGAAGCTGCTCTGTACGACTTCCCGGAAATGAATCTATATCGATGTGATGTCCTTTCCTTCACAGCTGAACTGGCTCCGAGACCGGATGGTTGCAAGGCACGCATCCCGGGATGTTTCACAACTCCGTGGAGGTCAGTCCAACTTGCGTCCGAGGCAGTGGAACTTATAAATTCAGCTCTGATACTGAACCTCAACGATCCTTGCAAAATCGAGGATACATCCTGGATCAAGCCTCAGAAATATGTGGGAGTATGGTGGGGGATGCATCTCGGAACCCAGGGATGGATCTGTGACAGCAGGCACGGCGCGACTACGGAGAACGCGATTAAGCATATAGACTTCGCCGCCGCAAACGGGATTGACGGAGTGTTGTTTGAGGGCTGGAATCAGGGATGGGAGTCCTGGGGAGGACGCCAGCATTTCAACTATATGGAGGCTTACCCGGATTTCGACCTTGAGAGGATTGCAAGCTACGCCACCGAAAAAGGAGTGGCACTCTGGATGCATAATGAGACAGGAGGAAGCATTTTCGAATATGAAGAGGCGCTTGACAGTGCTTTCGCCCTGTATGAAAGACTCGGAGTGCATACTGTCAAGACCGGATATGCCGGAGGAATGCCGGGAAATATCCGTCACCATTCACAGAGAGGGGTGCAGCACTATCAGAAAGTCGTAGAGACAGGAGCGGCGCATAAAATAATGATAGATGCCCACGAGCCGATAAAAGAAACAGGCATCAGGCGTACCTGGCCGAATATGATGACAAGGGAGGGCGCAAAAGGTATGGAATGGAATGCCTGGAGCAAGGGAAACAATTCCGAATACCTATGCTTCATACCATTCGTAAGACTCCTTTCCGGTCCTATGGACTACACGCCTGGAGTATTTGATATTTATTATAAAAGGGCTGCAGCAGATCCAAACAGGAAGGAGTGGAATGGAGATAATTCACAATGTTATATCAAGACCACTCTTGCAAGG
>JBJEBO010000100.1:0-3796 GCA_051870155.1 Candidatus Cryptobacteroides sp. | reverse complement strand
ACTATCGATGCTAAAGCATCTCCAAACAAGGTGTTTCGCACTTGCGAAACTTAAGAATATAATATGAAGAAGGTGAACTAATATTTTTTGCTTAATTTTGCGAAAAATACCGTTAGGGAGGAAATGGACAACACTGCATATATGATACCGACTTCCGTGAAGGAGGTCAAGGCTTTGGGATGGGATTATATAGATGTCATCCTTTTTAGTGGAGATGCTTTCATTGATCATCCGTCATTCGGTACGGCGGTGATTGCCAGATGGCTTCAGAAACACGGATACAGGGTGGCTGTGGTTCCTCAGCCGAACTGGAGGGATGATTTGAGGGATTTCAGAAAATTGGGGGCTCCAAGATTATATTTCGGCGTGAATGGTGGGGCGATGGATTCGATGGTGAACCACTATACGGCTTCCAAACGATTGCGTAGCGATGATGCCTATACTCCGGATGGACGAGCAGGTGCGAGGCCTGACTATGCTGTGACTGTCTATACGAAGATCCTGAAGGAGATGTGGCCTGACGTACCGGTTGTGATAGGAGGAATCGAGGCCTCGCTGCGGAGGGTTACACATTATGATTATTGGCAGGACAAACTTCTTCCTTCCATTTTAGTTTCAAGCGGGGCTGACTGGCTCTGTTATGGGATGGGGGAGAGGACGATGCTGGAATTCACCAGGGCAGTTGAGGCAGGACGAAATATGTCTGATATCAGGAAGATTCCCCAGCTGGCTTTCTATTGTGACGGAAAATGTCGCACCAAGGACGCTGTGATTCTACATTCATACGAGAGATGTCTTCAGGACAAGAAGGCTTTCGCTGAGAATTTCCATATTATTGAGACTTACGCCAATATGATGCATCCACCAGTGCTTGTGGAGCCTGTCGGGAAGGGCTATGTGCAGATCAATCCCACCTATCCTCCGGCAGACACTGCACAGATGGATTCATTCTGGGACCTGCCATTCACGAAACTTCCGCATCCTCGCTATAAAGGAAAGAGGATTCCGGCGTATGATATGATCAAGTTTTCTGTGAATACTCATAGAGGATGTTTCGGCGGATGTAATTTCTGCACGATTGCCGCACATCAAGGGAAATTCATACAATCCCGCAGCGAAGAGTCTATCCTAAAGGAAATCAGCGAATTGAACAATCTTCCCGGTTTTGCCGGAAATGTGTCGGACGTGGGAGCGCCGACTGCGAATATGTATGGAATGCACGGAAAGAATCAGGATATATGCGCAGTTTGCAGGAGAAAATCCTGCCTCTTCCCGGCTCCGTGCAAGAATCTGGACCGTTCACATAGCCGTCTATTGAATTTGTACGCGAGAATCGCCTCCATCAAGGGAATACGACACGCCTATATCGGGAGTGGCATTCGCTACGATCTTTTCCTTGACGAGAAAGGCTTTGTGGACGAGACTTCGCGACCATACCTCAAAGAACTAATATTAGAGCATACTTCCGGAAGACTGAAAGTGGCTCCGGAGCATACTGAAGATGAAGTCCTCAAACTTATGGCTAAGCCGTCTTTCCGACTTTTTGGACGTCTGCGAAAGGAGTTTGATGCAATTGTGCGTTCATCGGACAGAAATTGTGAATTGGTCCCTTATTTCATTTCAGGACACCCTGGTTGCGGAATGAGGGAGATGGAGAGACTGTCACGCAATCCGGCGCTTAAGGGTTTGTATATGGACCAGGTCCAGGACTTTACGCCTACTCCTATGACTACATCTTCCGTAATGTTCTATACGGGGCTCAATCCTTCCAATATGGAGAAGGTGTTTGTTGAGAGGGATATTGAGAGGAAGAGACAACAGAAGTCGTTCTTTTTTAATAGGAAGTAGATTTCTCCATTCGCAACGCTCAGTCGAGATGACAGTTAAATCTTATTGAACGGCATCTCATACTCGGTGCCGAAGGTTTTCTTGTGTTCTGCCGTGAACTTAGCATATACAACAAGCGCTTCTTCCACCATCTTCATCTTCTTCATTGCACAAATCTGTGATTTCATTGCCTTCTCATCAAGAGGATCAATCCAAAACAGCATTTCCGCAATCTCGCACACTGCCTGCCACTCCCTGCGTGAATATCGGTCTTCGATTTCTTTGTGCAGCATAGGAACAATCTTGTTCTCGGTCTTCTCCTTGAAGGTGTCGAAAACCGGATCGTCATTATATTGCATAAACTTACCTCGGGACACTACGCAAAGAAGCTTGTCCATATCTGCATTCTCCACCTCTGTCTGCTCAAGGAAGGCAATGTAGTCGCAATAAAAAGGCTCCTCATATTCAATTATATACCTCCCGTCCCGGAATACGACTGAAATACCATCCAGATTAGAGAGCGATTTGCGCAAATGGTTGATGGCTACCCCTCTTGAATTTTTGACTTTGTCCTCGTCCTTGTCCGGCCACAGAATGTTGCTAAGCCTTTTTGAAGACATACCGTTGTCTCTTATCCTTTTGATGAGCAGATTGAGAATCGTCATCTGCTGAGGTGTGAAAATAGGGGTGATGTCATTGCCGTTTCTGTCTGTTACCATAAAGTCACCGAAAAGATAGATGGCATTCGGACGTGTCTCGCTCTTGAATATTTTTCGTTCTGGGCTGTTCTTGTTTCCGTTTTTAACGTCTTTTCTGTACCATATTCGCCTTGCGCACACTATCCACACCGTAATTATCACAAGGAGGAGAAGAATACATACGGCTATCTTAATCCATAATGGAATTATGCTGAACCAATTGTGCCTGTTCAACTCATTCAAAGCTGCAGGAGGGAAAGACATCGTCCACAGAACGAGGTTGGAGCTGATGTCATCCGGGAATACCTGAACGGTTGCGAACAATTTGCTGATATCCTCGTCATAATAGATGTTTGCATTTGTGCGCATCTTGTCGCTGATAATCGGAATCTCAGTTCCTATTGTCCTGTATGTCCCGTCAGGAATTGAGAATTCATATAACTGAAGGGCTGACACACTTTTGTATTCCGGATAGCAAAGGGTATAGAACAGACTGTCAACCACCACCATTCCCCTTACCGGGACTTTATTTTCCTCTTTCCAGTCTATTTCCCAGAGTTTGTCAGTCTTGCCTGTGTTGAGGTCAATCCTGTGCAAATCGTAATAATATTCCCTTCCCACGATTTGCTCCCCACATTCATTGCCCATTCCACCATATACATAGGCATATCGGTTCTCTTTGTCAGTTCCGGCAGAAGTGAAATATCTTGGGAAAATCTTCACTGAATCCTCTTGTCTTTCTGTCCACAACTCCTTCCATTGCATATCATCTCCCAAACTGTAGAACCGTCCATTGTACATCATATTCCCGAATCCACCGAAAATAGTGTAGTCCCCACTTCCCGGAAGTCTGAAAGAGGTGTGGTGGTGCATAGGCATCTGCAAGGCGCTTCGGCTCTCGGCCTTCCAAACCATTGTCCCCAAGTCCAAGGATGCCACGGTTGCATCAGTTACCTCATTGTCTTCAAAAAAGAGTTCATATACATAGAGGGAATCTCCTCCATTGGAGATGAAGCAGTTGCCCAACTTGAAGTTTACG
The DNA here is from genome assembly GCA_051870155.1 of Candidatus Cryptobacteroides sp. GTDB lineage: Bacteria > Bacteroidota > Bacteroidia > Bacteroidales > UBA932 > Cryptobacteroides. The sequence continues at coordinate 232 of JBJEBO010000100.1, read as the reverse complement.
GGACAGGTATTGACAAACTTCTTTTTCTCTATAGTCCTGTCAAGGATGTTGCATACATAGATGGAATCTCTGTCAAAGTAATATAGTTCCTTGAGATGCTTGTTATATACAGTGCCCGCTACCGTGCTGAAATGGAGTCTCTGGCCCTTTTTCCACGCGAGTGACTCAAGAATGAGCCAGTCAGGGTTCGTAACAGTACCTCTTTTCCGCATCTGAAGGTCATAAACGGCAT
>JBJEBO010000099.1:0-3803 GCA_051870155.1 Candidatus Cryptobacteroides sp. | reverse complement strand
TTGGTACTCGGTAGGAGAATCGAACTCCTATTGCAAGATTGAGAATCTTGAGTACTAACCGTTATACGAACCGAGCGTTTCTTTTATTTTGGGATTGCAAAGATATGGAGTATTTTTGATACTTCCAAATTTTTCCGTAAAAATTATCGAAAATGTGTACCCGGACATCTTAAATGGGGATCCTATAAAGGAATCCCTACTTAAGAAAAACAAAAAACACAGCAAGAATCAGGCATAGGAAGGCGGCGAGATGATTCCATTGGATGGGCTGGCCTTTGAAGACTACGGTCACGATTACAGTGAACACGGTCAGGGAAATCACTTCCTGGATCACTTTCAACTGCATCAGGTTGAACGGACCTCCGTTTCCTGTGAAACCAATCCTGTTTGCCGGGACCTGGGCGCAATATTCAAAGAAGGCGATGGCCCACGAGAAAAGGATGACCCCAATCAGCGGCCAGCTCGTGGAAATCTTCATTTCCTGAAGTTTCAGATGCCCATACCAGGCGAATGTCATAAATACGTTTGACGTTATCAGAAGGAGTATTGTCCAAAATGCTTTCATAATATACCTCTTAAAAATATTCCTCATTATCAAGAGGGTGACTCAAATGTATCCCTCATTTCCAATGGGGCTGCAAAAGTAGTGAATTATTTAGGTTTCGCAAATCAGAAACTTAAGGAATATTCCAAAAATTTGTTAAAAATATCTGAAAATCTTAACTTTGCGCGTTTCATTCTATTTAGGATAGGGTCTTCGATATAAGGTCTTGTGCGGTGGGAAAAAGTTTCGCAAACTGCACAACCTTCGAATATCCAATGAATTATCATTTGCGAAACTTGAGTAGTATAATATGACACTCATAAAATCAATTTCAGGCATCAGGGGAACAATCGGAGGCGTTCCGGGAGATGCTCTCACTCCGGTTGACATTGTTAAATTTACATACGCCTATTGTGCGAAGCTAAAGGAAAGACGCCCTAAGCCTGCCGGTGAAAGATATAAGATTGTTGTTGGACGTGATGCCCGTCTGTCCGGCGAGATGGTGGAGCAGCTTGTCTGCGGCACTGTGACAGCTTGCGGAATCGATGTGGTGAACGCCGGGTTTGCTTCCACTCCGACCACAGAAATGGCCGTGATATTTGAAAAAGCCGACGGCGGAATCATCCTCACGGCTTCTCACAATCCAAAACAATGGAATGCCCTCAAACTTCTGAACGAGAACGGAGAATTTCTCAATGCTGCAGAAGGCGCCGATATCCTCAAATGTGCCGAATTGGAAGACTTCACTTTTGCTGAAATTGATTCCATTGGTCAGATGACTCATAAAGACTTCACAGATAAGCATATAGATGCAGTCCTTGAACTTGAGGCAGTTGATGCGGAGGCTGTTCGCAAGGCTGGCTTCAAGGTTGCCCTTGACGCAGTAAACTCAGTGGGAGGCATCATAATGCCGCGTCTTCTTGAAAGACTCGGCGTGGAATGTGTGAAAGTGAATTGTGAACCAACAGGTCATTTTGCCCATAACCCAGAACCTCTCCCTGCCAATCTCACCGAACTCTGCGCTGCAGTGAAAGAAAATAACGCAGATCTTGGTATTTCTGTCGATCCTGACGTTGATCGCCTCGCCCTCATCTGTGAGGACGGAAAACCTTTCGGAGAGGAATATACTCTCGTGAGTGTTGCTGACTATATCCTCGGTAGAGCATACGCGGAGGCTCTCGATACAGGCAAGTCTCTTGAGGAGGTTACCTCTCCTTATGATATGGCTACCGTATCCAACCTTTCTTCATCAAGGGCCCTCAAGGATGTAACCGTGAAATATGGTGGAGAATACAATGCAGCTGCAGTTGGAGAGGTGAACGTGACAGCAAGGATGAAAGACTGTGGTGCCATTATTGGCGGAGAAGGCAACGGGGGAGTGATTTATCCTGCCCTTCATTATGGACGCGACGCTATGGTTGGCATTGCCCTCTTCCTCACCAACCTCGCTTATAAGAAATGCAAAGTTTCTGAACTTCTTGCCACCTATCCTCGCTACACCATCGCCAAGAATCGTATCGAATTGTCAGACAAGGCTTTGATAGACAAGATTCTCGATGAGGTGAAGAAAACATATTCAGAAGAAGACATCAATCTGGAGGATGGAGTGAAGATTTCATTCGAGAGCCGCAAGGAATGGGTACACCTGCGCAAATCCAACACCGAACCTATTATCCGCATTTATGCCGAGTCATCGACTGCGGAGGGCGCTGAGAAACTTGCTGCAGACATCATCGCTATCGCAAACAAAATCATAGGCTGATGTTTTCGTTCAGGACAACTCCTCTCAGCGAACAGCTTGACAAGGCTCTCGTCGATGGCAAGGTGGGATGTTTCTGCACCCAGAACAGTTGGAACCCTGAGACAGGCAAGTTCCTCTACGGACTTTTTGCTGACAGGGGCAATCTTAAGGAGATTTTCTCCCCTCAGGACACTGAACTCTGTCCTGACACCAACCACATCCTCTATTCCAAGGAACGCCTTGAGGGACTGAATGCCGTTGTTGTCGAGATTCAGGACATAGGAACCAGATATTTCAATTATACGAGGGATGTTTTCGGACTTATGGAGGTCCTCAAGACAATGGACAATCCTCCTTCTCTCTATATCGTGGACCACATCAATCCTGCAGGCAGGGTGGTGGAAGGTACTATGCCTGCCACAGAGACGGAAGCCCATATTCCTAAGATTGCCCATCGTCACGGTCTCACCCTCGGTGAACTTGCAAACCTGTATTATTCGGAAATTGGAGCAAAATATCCTCTTCACGTCATTTCTGCCCTTGCCACAGAATCCAACAGGCAGCTGATGCCGTGGACAATAGCCCCAGCTTCCGACATACCGGGATTCTTCACCTGCGACCTCTATAGTGGAGGTGGACTTTGGAATAATACCAATGTCACCCCGGGAATAGGCACTGCAAGACCTTATGAATATATAGGTGCGCCTTTCGTGAAACCTCTTCCATATACTGAAATCCCGCCGGAAGAAGGTGCCTATCTCCGTCCGTGCTCATTCACCCCTGCCTGTGGACGTTATGCCGGAGAAAAATGCTTTGGCTATCAGATAATCCTGAACCCGGGGGTTGAATATCACTCGTTTATGCACACCCTCAGGCTTATGCGTGCCTTCAAGGCCAATTATCCTGAATTTGCTTTTGAGAATGGTTTCGAAGCGAAACTCTCCGATCCTCTCCTGTTATCCTATCTTAAAGGGGAGACCGGTTGGAACGAGGCGAAAGAGCACATTAAGGTGGAAGAACAGAAATGGATGCGCAAGGCGAAGAAATTTTTGCTTTATGAGGATCAGCCTTATAGGATTAAGTAAAATAAAACTTGTTTATTTGTAAAATAAAGGCTAAATTTGCGCCCTGTTAAAACAACCATTAATTTTTATAGAAATGAAAAAAGGAATACATCCCGAAACCTACCGTCTTGTAGCTTTCAAGGATATGTCAAACGATCAGGTCTTCATCACCCGCTCTTGCGCAAACACCAAGGAGACCATCGAGATTGAAGGAGTTGAATATCCGGTTGTAAAAGTCGAGATTTCAAACACTTCACATCCGTTCTACACTGGCAAGATGAAACTTGTCGATACTGCAGGACGTGTTGACAGATTCTACCAGAGATACAACAAGAAGAAATAATTACATTTATTTCTACAACGGTGAAAGTGAACTGACAGAGGAATATCCCTGTCAGTTTTTTTTGGTTCGTCCAGCACGAACGTACTCTAACGGGTGAAAGTCCCCAAACCG
>JBJEBO010000098.1:0-3806 GCA_051870155.1 Candidatus Cryptobacteroides sp. | reverse complement strand
AGCATATTGACCATCAAGCCCTGTCATATATTTCCATACCACATCGCCTTTAGGAACGGAGAAACCAGGAGGGCAAGGATTGTTCACTTCGTCCCAGTCTATCACATTCCATTTGATGTTTTTGGGCTGAACATTGCTATATCCAAATAATCCATCGTCGCTTTCTGCAGCCACCATTGGCTGGCTTTCGTCGAATATACCTTCGCGCCAATCACGACGGTAGAAAGTTCCGAACCCTCCACAGTTGTCGTAGGCATTCAGCCCTTCATTTGTAATAGCCAGATACTCGCTTTCAGGACCTTGGTTTGGAAAAGGATCTTTCCTGCCATATTGGTATATTAATGCGTGATAGTGGTCGCCATATTGAAAATCGCGGGAGTTGGTAATCGACCCCAATGGAATGTTGAGTAACTTGCCCTTCTCCACGGTACGGAAATTGGTCTGGTCGGTCAACCACAAGTGCCAGCTCCATAGAATCTTCCCCTGTGCATCTTTCAATGCCAATCCAGCATTGCCTTGTTTGCTACTTGACATTTGGGCATCAAAGCAAACTATATCTCCCACTATGGTGGGGTTGAGGATGAAGTCTTTGGCATAGTCCGCCCAAATAAGTTCTGCCCGGCAGTCACTTCCCGTCCAACGCAGACCGCCTGCGGCATCGCGAAGCGCAAAGCAATAGCTGCCTTCCTTATCTATAATATAACAATTGGCGTTATCTTCTGCGTCAAGTGCCTGGTAGATTTTCTCATATTGATGTGTGATGGATTTTGCACCGTCCATTTCAATATTGCGTTTCTCTGCAGTCACGTTACTTCCACGTTTCACAATGATTGCAATGTTTTCTTTTGTTTTTGCCAAAAGTGGAACGCAAAGACTGCCCGAAACAAATGTTTGTTCAGTTGATGAAGATGTAGGTTCTATTTTGCCTTCAGATAACTTCCAAGGACCAAAGATTACTGAATCGGCAACCAAGCGGCACGTGGCGTCATCTGTTTTGTCAACGCCTGATACAGTGAGGGGATATGCCACCGGTGCAAACTGAAGGGAGGCATCGGCAACCAGACAGTTAGTAACATCGTTGTCTGAGATTTCAGTTTCGGGATTGGAATTATAAGGGTAGTATGCTGCAGATACATCGCCAAGACTACCCTCACGGTCGGCAACAAATTGTAGCCCTTCGGAGAATATGAAGGGAACATTGCGGAGCGAAGAGCTATAAACCCCGATGGTGTCAGTTGCCGTCCACGATTTCTTGTCGGCTTCGGCAATTGGGCAAGTAATCCATAGTCCGCCTCTTTGAATTACCAATACCGTCTGTTTCTCGCCATCTTCTTTCTTTATTAGTGAAATCTCTCCTTGACGCTCTTTCTGTGTCTTGTTGAAATCCACTTTGAAAGTCAGGGTTTCGTCATTCAGTGCGCGGGTATTTATATGATGAATCCAATCTGTGCTTGTTTGAATGTCATAGCTGGTATTCTGCCGAATCTTCACATTCAGTTCAGTACCGAACACACTGCACGAAACAGTCTTGCCGGAAACTATAAGGATGGTACCCTCTTCTTTCAATGTGGGATCTGGTGCTTCCGGAGAATCCTTTGTACAGGCCACACAGAACAAACCAACTATTATGCAATAGGTTAGCTTGTTGAATGTGTGAGGTATTAATGTCTTGGTAAACATATCTTTAACAAAAAACATTATTTTCTTTATATTTTGTTCATTTATGGCATTGGAAGGATTGTATATCCACACCAACATATATGGTTTTTATAGCTTTCTACTGAATTGTAAGGAACATAAATTATGGTTGTTTTTGGAATACCGATACCGGGAGCATCCGGTGGCGTAATGCTATTGCAATATACTGTCTTCAATTCAGTACATCCGGAGAAACAGTCATATCCAATTGATGTTACTGTTCCTGGTAATGTTATGGTACTCAAGCTGGAACAATCCTGGAACGCCCCTTTCCCTATAGAGGTCACATTAAGTCCTATTTCAACATCTGTCAGACTGGAACAGCCGTAGAAAAGATAAGGCTGAATTGAAGTCAACCCATTAGGCAGCACAGCCCTTTTTAAAGAAGTGCATCCGCCCATCGTGCTATATTGCTTGTAATAGCCGTATGGACCAGATGTTGATATGACTTTGATATTGTCCGGGAAAACTATTTCCTTCAGTGATGTGCACTCTGCAAATGTTCCATATTCTATCTGTGTAAAGCCGGAATCAGTCGGAAGGGTTACAGATTCAAGAGATGAACATCCTTTGAATGCTTCGTTGCCAAGTGATTTCAAGTAGCGCGGCAATTCCATATTATAGAGAGAAGAACACTCTTGAAATGCTCCTATTCCGATAGATTCCACATAATTGCCAAGATTGATTCTTTTAAGTGAAGTACATTGTTTGAAGGCAAAAGCATCAATGGAAGTTATGTTCCCGTTGAACACTACATCCGTAAGGCTGGTGCAACCGGCGAAAACCCTTGCGTTTATTCGGGTGATACCTGCAGGAAGTGTAATTTTTTCCAATGAGGAGCATCCGTAAAATGCATATTGCGACAGAGTATTGAAATCATTCGACTCAAATATCACCGACTTCAAGGATGTATAATAGAAGAAAGCACCTTGATCTAATAGGGGATTGCCTTTAATCGTGATTTTTTCAACAGGACCCACTGAAGAGCAAGAACAGTATGGTATGTTGTTGACAGATTGTTCAAATATAAGCTCGGAGATATTGCTGAATCTAAGCAATTCGTGTTTGAATGTATTGCCGGCATAAGTAAGGCATCCGGAACAATCCCTGAATACATCATCATAGATTTGCACCAAATCTTTATTGATTCTGATTTTTTCCAAATTCGAACAGCCTTTGAATACACCCGTTCTGAGTGTAAGTGAAGATGCATCAATTTCTACTTCTTTTAAGTTCAGACAGTTGGAGAATGCTTCGTCACCAATGGTCTCAACTTTTTCAGGTATATGAATCTTTTCCAATCCGCTTTCTTTGAACGCATATACATCAATTTTCGTGACTTTATCCGGAATATGGAAATCTTTGAGTGATATACACTCCTTGAAACTGTAGCCTGAAATGAAAGTAACACTTTCTGGAATGGATATCATATCCATATTTGATGCTCTCAAAAACATATTTCCCGGTATCGATGTCACCGGGGATTCAAAATATAGTGTGCCGACACCATTTTCAAAATCTTCGTTGATGAGTTTCATATCTGAGTTGGCTAACATTAATGAATATTTTGCCGGGTTGCCATCATTGGTTGTATAATATATGATTGTGTCAGGATCAATAGGATCCGGCTCTGGCTCGGGATCTTCACCTGTGACATAAGTCTCGATCTCATCAGCATAGTGAATCAGAATGCCTTCTTTGTAACGCACTGCAAGAAATGCGCGATAGAAATATTCCGTGTTCGGTTTGAGGTTTTCAAAACTGAAGAAGAAATCTTCTCCGTCTTCCACGAAATGATCTACTTCAGTGCTTACGAAGCCCGCCTTGTTTTCACTGTCCAAATGAAGACTCTCCTCATCGGTTCCGTAAACCAGACCGCATATTACTTTTTCATAACCTTCCGTTGGGTCGCAATAATCCAAATGGAGTGCTCCCATCCCGGTTATGCTTTTGGTCCCGGAGTAACTCATTGTATATACATTCGATGCAAATCGAACCTTATTCCCCATGTTTCCCATTATATTGAAATTCTTTTGCTCTTCTTTTGATATTTTACCTCAATTCCGCAGACTTCCAAAAGTTTTTGCGTGAAAGTGTGATTTCTTAGC
>JBJEBO010000097.1:0-3830 GCA_051870155.1 Candidatus Cryptobacteroides sp. | reverse complement strand
CCCATATCAGGCAGGGTTATTCCGCCCGCGACTCCCTTTCGGATATCGTCCAGCCGCTCACTACGGGAAACATCACTACTGTGGGTGCCTTCCTCAGCCTCCTTTTCATCGCCTCTCCGGCGATGAGGGACCTCGGACTTTTTTCAGCCCTTCTTCTTGTTGGCACCATCCTTTTTACATTGATTTTCCTCCCTCATCTTGTTAAAGAGACTGATGGCAAGGAAGTTAAAGAGTCTGCTTTCTGGGACTCCATTTCGAAACTCAGCCTTGGATCCAACAAAGTCGTCCTTTGTGCTGTCCTCGTGATAACCATTGTCCTTAGTTTCTTCGACGGCAAGGTGAAATTTGACACGAACCTGCACAATATCAACTATATGACTGCGCGTCAGAAGGAGAATATGGGAAAGATGCTTTCGCTCGCGCAGGGAAACCGGGCCATAACATATATAGCCGTCTTGGGGGAGGATATTAATCAGGCGTTGGACAATTATTATGAGAAAGAAAATGCCATTGAGTCATTGTGTGGCGCGGTTGACGGGGTGACTTCTGTGACTTCGTTGAAGGACTTCGCGCCGAGTGCTTCTCTCCAGGAGGAAAGGCTTGCAAGATGGAATGCCTTTGTAGATGAACACGGAGACCAGTTGCTTTCGATGGTTAGGGAATCTGCTGCAAAAGCAGGCTTCAGATCTGATGCCTTTGCCCCTTTCGAAACCATCCTCAAAACAGAATATCAGGTCAGGGATATAAGCTGGTTCTCACCGATAACCGACAATGTGGCTGCGGGACTTCTGATAATGGATGAGGGCAAATGTGCTGTGCTCTCTATGGCAGGTTCCGATGAGGACAGAACAGATGAAATTTCAGCAGAACTTACCTCCTGCGGTGACATCCTTGTTTTCGATTCCACATCATTGACAGAAAATATGGTGAAATCACTTTCTCAGGAGTTTGATACGGTGCTGTATTTCTGTGCTTTCATCGTATTCCTGCTTCTCGTGATTTCTTTCGGAAGGCTTGAGCTTGCCGCCATCGCCTTTGTCCCGCTGACTTTGGGTTGGATATGGATTCTGGGGATGATGTCAATCCTTGGAATAGATTTCAATATCGTCAATATCATTCTTGCCACCTTTATTTTCGGAATGGGGGACGACTACACCATCTTCATTACGGAAGGCTCTATGTATGAGCATACTTATGGCAAGAAGATGCTCCATACCTACGAAAAGACAATTATGCTTTCCGCTTTGATAATGTTTGTGGGCATCGGAGCCCTCATTGTCGCGAAACATCCGGCTATGCGCTCTTTGGCTTATGTGATAATCATAGGAATGTTCAGTGTCGTGCTTATGGCTGATGTTCTTCCGCCTTTCCTATACCGGTTGCTGACAATGAAGAAGGGGAAAAAGAGGAAAGAACCTCTTACAATTGTGAATTTCTGTGCTACGGTGGCGGCTTTCATAGTCTTTCTTATCGGCTCTCTGATTTTGAGCCTGTCAGGTTTCTTCCTTATAACACTCACTTTCGGGTCAAGGAAAGGCAAGTATTTGTATCATAGACTTCTATCCGGTATTTCCCGTTTCGTGTTCAATAATGTGTTCTTCACCAAACACAATGTCGTATGTAGTGAGAAATTCGACAAGCCTGCTATCATTGTAGCCAATCATCAGTCGCATCTTGACCTGATGGCGACCTTGATGCTTAATCCAAAGATAATCGTGGTTACAAACAAATCGGTTTGGAATAATCCTTTTTACGGCATATTGATCAGATACGCTGATTTCTGCCCGGTAGAGAATGTTCTGACAGATGACCTTACGAAAATTGAGGCCAAAATCAAGGATGGATATAGCGTTTTGATTTTCCCTGAGGGAACGAGGACAAAGAATGGAAAAATCGGGCGTTTCCATCGCGGGGCCTTCTTCCTTGCAGAAAAATATTCAATGGACATAATTCCTGTTATCCTGCACGGTCTCAACGATGTCCTGCCTAAAGAAGATCTCCTGCTCAGGAAAGGATATATGACGGTGCAGGTCTTGGACCGCATTCGTCCTGACGACCTTTCTTATGGCGATGGATTTGCCGCCCGTACAAAGGGAGTGCGTCATTTTATGATGGACGAATTTGACAAAATTGCCCGTGAGGTGGAGACGACCGGGTATTTTGCCGACAGGGTCAGACATAATTATATATATAAAGGTGCAGAGATTAGCCGTTCTGCAAGAAGGGTCCTCAAAAAGTATGACAATTATGCTGAATTGTCCGGAGTGTTACCGGAAACAGGAAAGGCTGTTTTTGTGAATCCTTGTCAGGGAGAACCGTCCCTTATATGTGCGCTTGCTCACAAGTCGTTGGAAATCAATGCTGTGATTGAAGATGAAATGACCCGTCTCCTCGCATCGAACTGCGTTGGAGTGCCGTCGAATTTGAAATATTGCTCAACGGAGGATGAATGTGGCGATTGGGACGTGAAGGTTGTGTTTGACAAAGATGGCAGTTATATTTTGGAAATGAAATGAATGATATGATTATGGATATTGAATTCTCTACTCCCCAGGAAATCAAGGCATTCCAGGAAGAAAAACTTGCAACGGCATTGCAATATCTCAAGGCAAACTCCCCATATTACAAGAGGATGTTTGCTGAAAATAATATAGACATTGACAAGGTTAGGCATATAGAAGACCTTGTCTCCCTTCCGTTTACCGCAAAGAAAGACCTCCAGCTATATAATTGGGATTTTTTGTGCTGTGACAGGGCGAAGGTTGTTGACTATGTGACGACTTCCGGCACACTTGGCGAACCTGTGACCTTCGCCTGCACGGAAAAAGATTTGCAGAGGCTTGCTTACAATGAAAAGAAGTCATTCGCTTGCGCAGGTCTGAAACCCGGGAATATTCTCCAGTTGATGACGACCATTGACAAACGTTTTATGGCCGGCCTGGCATATTTCCTTGGAATAAGGGAGCTTGGGGCGAGCATCATCAGGGTTGGCAATGGAATCCCTGAACTCCAGTGGGATACCATCGAAAGACTGAAACCGGATGCCATAATGTGTGTGCCGTCTTTTATCCTGAAACTGATTCAATATGCTGAAGAACACGGCATTGACTATAAAGCGAGCAGCGTACGCAAAATCATAGGAATAGGTGAGGGACTCAGAGACCAGAATTTCGAACTTAATCTGCTTGGTCGTCGCATCAAGGAAAAATGGGATGTGGAACTTTATGCGACCTATTCTTCCACTGAAATGGGAGCGACTTTCTCTGAATGTGAATATGGCTGCGGAGGGCACGTACATCCGGAATTGATTATAGTAGAGATCATTGGAGAAGATGACAAACCGGTGGCAGACGGCGAAGTTGGGGAGATTGTCGTAACTACTTTGGGAGTGGAGGGGATGCCTCTTCTGCGTTTCCGTACCGGGGATATGGCTGCAAAACGCACCGAACAGTGCAAATGCGGCCGTTGGTCATACAGGCTGACACCGCTTGTGGGTAGGAAGAATAATATGATAAAGTTCAAAGGTACAACACTTTATCCTCCTATGATAGTCGATGTTCTTGACAATTGTAGGGACATTTCCAACTATCAACTTGTTCTTGATGTCAATGACATAGGAAATGATGATGTTACAGTCCGAATAGGTCTTCCTTGTCCTGATCCGGAAAAAGACGCTTTGCTCGTAGCCGAATTGAAAAACACCTTCAGGGCAAAAATCAGGGTGGCTCCGAACATAGAAATATGCCGTTCAGACCTGCTCGCCAAAGAAGTCTATAAAGATGCCAGCCGAAAACCCTTGAAAGTCGTTGACCGTCGTCCTAAAAACTGAT
>JBJEBO010000096.1:0-3836 GCA_051870155.1 Candidatus Cryptobacteroides sp. | reverse complement strand
ACCGTTGAAATGAACGGTAAGGTATACAATGAAGGTGATTGGATTTCATTAAATGGTTCAACAGGTGATGTTTATGAAGGACAAGTACCTACTGTAGATGCAGAACTCTCAGGAGACTTTGCAGCAATTATGAACCTTGCTGAGAAATTCACTAAAGTTGATGTTCGCACCAACGCCGACTCTCCTCGTGATGCCCTTGTAGCTCGCAAATTTGGAGCAAAAGGTATTGGCCTTTGTCGCACAGAACATATGTTCTTTGAGGGTGATCGTATCAAAGCAATGCGTGAAATGATTCTTGCTAATAATGAGGCAGGTCGTCGTGCCGCTCTTGATAAACTTCTCCCGATTCAGCGTTCAGACTTCGCCGGCATTTTTGAAGCAATGGATGGACTTGGTGTGACTATACGTCTTCTCGATCCTCCTTTGCACGAGTTTGTGCCACATCAACTTGCTACTCAAAAAGAGCTCGCAGAAGAGATGGGTATATCTGTTGAAGCTGTGAAGAGCAAATGCGACTCCCTTGAAGAATTTAACCCAATGCTTGGCCATCGTGGTTGTCGTTTGGGTAACACATATCCGGAAATCACTGAAATGCAAGCTCGTGCTATTATCGAAGCTGCAATCGATTGTAAAGAGAAAGGTATTGACGTGCATCCTGAGATTATGGTTCCTCTTGTTGGTGTTGTTAAAGAACTTGAGATGCAAGCTGCAATCATCAATAAAACTGCACAAAAGGTATTTGAAGAAAGAGGTACAACTGTAGCATATAAGATTGGTACTATGATTGAGGTGCCACGTGCTGCTCTCGTTGCTGACAAAATTGCTGAAATTGCCGACTTCTTCTCATTTGGTACAAATGACTTGACTCAAATGACGTTCGGCTATTCTCGTGATGACGCTCCGAAATTCCTTAAGTTCTACAAAGAGCTTGGCATTGTAAAAACTGATCCATTTGAAGTATTAGATCAAGAAGGTGTCGGTCAACTTGTGGAAATGGGTACTAAGAAGGGCCGTTCAACCAAACCCGAACTCAAAGTGGGTATTTGTGGAGAACATGGTGGAGAACCTTCTTCAGTGAAATTCTGCACAAAACTTGGAATGAATTATGTAAGTTGCTCTCCGTTCCGTGTGCCTATTGCTCGTGTAGCAGCGGCGCAGGCTTCAATCGAAGACTAATCCCTTCGAACAACAGATAGAGAAGAATTCTTTACAACTGATAAAAAGATCGGAGCACCGTTTCTACGGCGCTCCGATTTTTTTCAAACACGTCAAAAAGAGCTCTTTATTATGAAGGCTACGTACCCGAATGATTATCAATTTGAATGGTCAATCAATCATTGGTTGTATGGAAGGTTGCCTTTATGGACAGGCAATCGGAGATGGACTTGGTCTTGGCTCTGAATTTCTGAGTAAAGTATAAGTGCCAAAGAATAAAATCCCGGTTAATAGGAAAGAGTCCGGCGCAATACCGAACTCTTTCTCAAATCGGACAGTAAATAACCCGTCCAACTTTTTGGGGTCACTTCAGAGTGTCCGTGAGGATTATCTCACTGCTATCTTCTTGACGTTATTGCCCTGACGGACGATGTAGATGCCGTTGGCAAGGTTGTTAACGGTATCGCTTACCATCACGCCCTGAAGGTTGTAGACCTGAACGGGGGTTGAGAAGTCGATGTCATTGTTTTCGTCTGATATGATGTTGTCAACTCCATCATACTCTTCCTCAGAAATGATGCTGAAATATTTCCAAGGAACAGTGTTTGCATATACTGATGTGCACCCTTTGGGAACGTAAAGTGTAGCAGAGTCATATACTTTGTTGGTGAACAAATTTGCCGGTGCCTTTACGGGAACTGTATTCTTGCAGACCACTGTTTTGATGTCATCGCATCCCTCCCATACTCTTTCCCCTAGCTTGTCAAGCTTTTCAGGCAGTACTATCTCGGTGACGGGGCAATATGCAAATGCCTTGTCGGTGATGCTTGTCACTGTCTCCGGAACAGTGACCGTGCCATTCACCAAGAGGGGTACATAATACAAAACATCTCCGCTGCGAGAATATACATAGTTGTCAATTATCTTTGAATCGAAAGCATCATACTTTACAATAGTCGTAGAGGCGGATTCCTCCAAAGAAATTTCCAAAGCATCAGGGCATGCAATTTTCACCGGATTACAGTTATTAAAGGCTTGGTCAGAAATTGTAGTCACTCTGTTGGGTATCACTACTTCTTTTATTGTGGTGCCATTAAAGGCATCAGCACCGATTGTTTCCAATGTCTTGGGAAGAAATACTTCAGTGATGCCGGGACACATGGCGAAATTTCTCCAGAGCAATTGCGTCATTCCATCAGGAATCCGCAACTCACCTGAATAGTTTCCAAATACCCAGCAGTGTGATTTATCGGCAGCCCAGATAATTCCCTTTTCTGCATCCACGGTCTCACCATCCTCGATAACCCAGATAGCTTTATTACTATTAGTAAAAGAACCGCTCACAGGTTCATAGCAAGCTATTTTTCGCGTTTGGCCAGGGAATACCTCATTCCCGATGCTGCATTGTTCCATCAGTAATAATGCAGAAAACAAATTAGTGCAGCCTTCGAAGGCTTTATTGCCAATCTCAGTAACGGAATTCGGGATGGTTATCCAGGTCAGTCCCGTGCAATAGCTGAAGGCCCAATAGCCGATAGTTCTAACGGAATTCGGGATGGTTACCGAGGTCAGTCCCGAGCAGCCTTCGAAGGCTTGATTGCCGATGGTTCTAACGGAATTCGGGATGGTTACAGAGGTTAGCCCCCTGCAATAGCTGAAGGCATAGGGGGGTAGGGCTGTTACAGAATTGCCGATTTCTACAGATTTGATACCTGATGAAATTGGTACTTCTTCCTTAACAACCCAATTGCGGCCGATATAAAGACGCTCAATTGGAGATAGCTCTAGCGGATCACCTTCTATTTCAAGAGTAATGTCGCCATCTTCAATAGTGAAGTCTTTCAGGGCGCGACATTGGCAGAAGGCAGACCTGGAGATTTTGTTTACGGAACTGGGAATGGAAACAGAAGTCAGGTCTGCATCGTTGCAAAAGGCATATTCGCCGATTCGGGTGACAGAGAATTCTACATCTCCATCCTTGGCAATAGATGGAATCACCAGATCCCCGAAGACGTAATTACCAGTTGTATATTCTTTTCCAGGCGCCCAATAATCGCCTTCCTTCGGCATGCAGGTCATATCAGACTCGCTAAGGACGGTGTAGGTCAGCTTCTGCCCTTCGTACTCGTAGGTGAAGTCGCGGGCTATGCCAGGTAGTGCGAGCAGCACTCCGAGCATGAAAACTAAGATTTTTTTCATTGTTGTTTTTATTAATTTATTGATTGTTTTTGTTATCAGAATCCAAAGAATATCACGGCAGAGCCGTACGAACGGTAATGCGCGCCGATGTATCTGTTTCGAACAGCCGAATCTGTCACGGGAACCGGCGAGAATGTGTATCGGCCTTTGTTCTCGGCATCATCGGAAGAGGGGCGAAAATCTCCGTGTTTTTCAAAGATATCCACGACAGTGCCGTTTTCGATGGCAAGGACATACCTCGCCTCATTGGCTTTGGCAAGTTGCTCGTCGCTGAGAAGCCATGAGCGTCGAACGGCATCGTAAGTCAGCATTCCGTCTGTCTTGGTCTTGGTAATTACGACCCCGACTGCCTTTTCATTGGTTGGAATAGTGTTATCCATTTTAATTGTTGCCGCCGGACTCTCTCTTTGGCATTTGATTAGTTTATATGAAAAAAGCGTGGAACTTAAACCAATGAAATTTATAGGCCTAATTTTGCCACA
>JBJEBO010000095.1:0-3842 GCA_051870155.1 Candidatus Cryptobacteroides sp. | reverse complement strand
CCGATCTTGCCTACATACGTCCCAACTATGCAGCCAAGATAATCGACATCCTCAGGGAAATGGGGGCGAAGCCGTTTTTGACTGACAGCAATACTCTCTATAGCGGAGGAAGGTCCAATGCAGTGGATCATCTTCACGCAGCGATGGACAACGGATTCAATCCTATTTCAGCACACGCAGATGTAATAATCGCCGACGGACTGAAAGGAACCGACTACAGGGAGATTGAAACCGGAGGAGAACATTGTCCACTGGCTAAAATCGGTGCAGCCATCGCAGATGCAGACATAGTCATCTCGATGAACCATTTCAAAGGTCACGAGCAGAGCGGCTTCGGCGGTGCATTGAAAAATCTCGGTATGGGCTCGGCAAGCGTAGGAGGGAAACTGGCTCTTCATTCAGCATCAAAGCCTTACATAGATCTTGACAGTTGCATTGGATGTAAAATATGCGAAAAATATTGCCGTCACGGAGCTGTAAAAGTAACTGACGGGAAGGCAGCCATCAATTATGACAAGTGCATCGGATGCGGACAGTGTATTGCTGTGTGCCAGCACGACGGAGCTGCGATGAAGGATCAGAACGATTCACAGCTTCTTAATTATAAGATAGCGGAATATGCTACTGCCGTTGTCAAGGACAAGCCGCATTTCCACATCAGCTTCCTTATGAACATTTCCCCTAACTGCGATTGTTGGAACCACAACGACAGCGCCATCGTCCCGGACCTTGGAATAGCTGCCTCATTTGACCCTGTGGCTCTCGACTGCGCCTGTGCAGATCTCGTCAAATCAGCACCTGCACTCTCAGGAAACGCAATTTCCGACCGTGAGCAGGAATGCAGTTGTGGGCACAGCCATCACATCGGAGAGGACAAATTCCACCTCGTCCATCCTGAGACTGACTGGGAAGCCGGCATCCGTCACGCTGAGGAACTTGGACTCGGCACATCATCTTACGAACTAATAAAAATCTGACAATCATAATGGAGATAAAGAGGATATTTTGGAATGGGGCTGTCAAGAACATACTCGCTGCAGTGGTTCTTGTACTTGTACTCGTGTTTGCGGCAAACAGTCTTCTGAAAGTACTCACAAGGCACAATCAGGAGATTACAGTACCGGATTTCACTAATATGAGCGTAGAGAAGGCTCGGAGGGAAGCGGAATTCAACGGTATGAGGGTTGAAGTCACAGACTCTGTATATGTAAGGAGAATGGCAAGAGGTGCCGTGTTCAGACAGAATCCCCCTGCAGGAAGCAATGTCAAAAAAGGCAGACGCATTCTCTTGACAATCAATGCAGTGAATCCGAAGAGCGTCACAATGCCGAATCTCATCGGCTATTCCCTCAGACAGGCAAAGGCGGAAATTCTGTCAAGGGGTCTCGTTCTCGGAAAGCTTATATATGTGGATGACATAGCCACGAACAACGTTCTCAAACAATTGCACGCCAATAGAGAAATCGATCCAGGCGAGACCATCGAAAGCGAATCTGTTATCGACATCGTGGTGGGGCTCAACGACTCTGACAACCAGACATTCATACCGGATGTGACCGGAAGCCGATATATGAGCGCCAAAGACGCAATTCACGAACATTCACTGAACCTCAAGAGGGCGGTTTTCGACAAAACAGTGGAAACCTATTCTGATTCACTCGATGCCGTGGTTTATAAAATGGCCCCAAGCCCATCCGAAATGCCTTGCGATATGGGAAGCGAGGTTACAATTTACCTGACTCTTGACAAACGGAAAGTTCCGGTAAAGGAGCCTATCATCTCTGAATAATGACACAAGACGATTTTTTTGATTACGAAGACGGTATCGCTGAAGAACTCGACCCTGCTGCCGGCGATGAGGTGGCGTATGAAGACGAACAGCAAGAAATGTTCGAACACTACCGCTTCGAGATAGACAAGGGGCAGACTCCTATGAGGGTGGACAAATATCTCGCCACCCATATGGAATACACTTCCCGCCACAGAATCCAACTCGCGATCAAACAGGAATATGTGAGGGTGAACGACAAGACGGCCAAAGCGAACTGCATAGTCCGTCCGGGGGATATCGTTACCTTTGTGATGCCATACCAAAGGCGCGGTCTGGAAATCCTTCCAGAGAACATTCCTCTTAACATAATATATGAGGATGACGATCTCCTTGTGCTGAACAAGCCTGCCGGAATGGTAGTACATCCGGGTCACGGTCATTTTTCAGGAACCCTCGTCAACGCCCTCGCCTACCATCTCGGCATTTCACAAGGTCCGGACGCGGAGGATGAGAGAATGGGAGTGCTCGTCCACAGGATTGACAAGGACACTTCAGGCTTGCTTGTAGTGGCGAAAAATGAAGAATCACAACTGAAATTGGCAAAGCAGTTTTTCGTACACTCCATTGACAGAAGATACATCGCAATCGTTTGGGGCAACATCAAGGAAGATGAGGGCACAATCACAGGAAACATCGGACGCGATCCTTCAGACAGAATGCGTTTCAAAGTCTTCCCAGAGGGAGACAGGGGCAAACACGCAGTAACCCATTACAAGGTGCTTGAAAGATTCGGCTATGTAACTGTGGTTGAGTGCCGCCTGGAAACAGGAAGAACCCATCAGATCAGGGTTCATTTCAATTGGATAGGTCATCCCCTCTTCAATGACGAGAGATATGACGGGGCGGAAATCCGTCAAGGCACCATATACGCGAAATACCGGCAGTTCATTGAGAACTGCTTCAAAATTCTGCCGCGTC
The DNA here is from genome assembly GCA_051870155.1 of Candidatus Cryptobacteroides sp. Taxonomy (GTDB): domain Bacteria; phylum Bacteroidota; class Bacteroidia; order Bacteroidales; family UBA932; genus Cryptobacteroides. The sequence continues at coordinate 1,093 of JBJEBO010000095.1, read as the reverse complement.
AGGCCCTTCACGCCAAGACTCTCGGCTTCATCCATCCTACAACAGGAAAGCACCTGCAATTCGACTCCGCGATACCGGAGGATATGCAGGCGCTCATAGACAAGTGGCGTGCTTACGCCAAGAATCTTACACCGGAGTTATAAATAACCCCTGTTATTCTAATGTCCTGGAGGCGGAGGACCCATAGGACCTCTGCCGGGACCGCCCCTCATCTGCTGACCGGCCTTGTTGAAATTACCGAAGCGCCAGGTCAGAGAAAGGATTATATATCTTCCAAGAGTGTTGTTACGCACCTCCTGATGGTAGTTGGAGGCATCCGTAAGGGAGAGGTTCTTGGATTGGTTCATAATATCGTATGCCTTAATAGCCAATGTCATCTGATTCTTGAACAGAAGCTTTGACAATTCAGCGTTCCATACATATTCATCCTCCTGTGGAGAGGTATATCCTCTGTACCAGTTGTAATTCAAATCAGTTGCGAAAGTGATTCCGCCAGGAATAGTCCAGTTCATCGATGCACTTACCTGATTATTCCATCTTGCACCCTGAGCCGTCTGCACCGTGTACCAGCTCTTGTTGTATGTGGTGCGTCCCCCGAGGTTCAATTCCACAAGTTCACAGGTATATTTCAATGTGAGCCTCTCCGTAAAATTCACATTCTGAATTACGTTTGTAGAGAAATATTCATTGAAATCAAGTTTGCGTGAATCGGCGGCCGAATGTTGGAAAAAGTCCGCATTGAACTGGTCATAATTGAATTCGGCTGTCTCGTGATTATAATAGTCGTCTGTCTTGAGTGTTGACTTACCTATGTATGATGACGACTGGCTGAACGAGGTGCGGAAGAAATTCATCACAGAGAATCCCGATTTTGCAATAGGGCTGTTGAGGAAGAAGTCTAAGCTTGCATTTCCGCTTGTTGGTCCATTGAGAGGCATATTGTACTGTCCTCCATTGTCTCCATACCACACTGCACTAACAATCGGGTTCTGAACCATCCCGGCACCGAACCTGCCCCTGATTGAGAAGAAGGTCTGCTTATTGGTATAGCCAAAATGTCCGTTGAGACTGTGTGAGAAATAAGGTCTTAGAT
>JBJEBO010000094.1:0-3853 GCA_051870155.1 Candidatus Cryptobacteroides sp. | reverse complement strand
AGGTCGGAAAACGAAAGTAGGAAGAAAACTACTTCGTTTTCCTCCTACTCGATTTAACGTGAAGATTCCGAATTATCCTTGTCGTGAATAATCTATAAATAAATATTCTCTCTTTGAGTGCTTTCCATCTTTTTTTTGTAACTTAGACGCCGATTTTATGATAAAATAATTATTAACAATAAAACTCACTACAAAATGAACAAAAGCAAAATCAATTGGGTCGCAGTGCTCACGATGATGTTCCTTTTCGGAATGATTTCTTTCGTTACCAATCTTGCGGCTCCTATCGGAGTGATCTGGAAACAGGCTCCGGGCATCGAAGGCTCCAATTTCTGGGGTATGATGGGAAATATGATGAACTTCCTCGCTTATCTGTTTATGGGTATTCCTGCAGGTAAACTCATCACCAAGTATGGTTACAAGAAAACTGCCCTCATTGGTGTTGGAATAGGTTTCTTCGGTGTCCTTATCCAGTTCCTTTCCGGACAGATCGGTGTGGGCGCTACACTCGCCGGTCTTCCTGCAAACTTCTTCGTTTATCTTCTCGGTGCATTCGTCTGCGGATTCTCTGTTTGTATCCTCAATACGGTTGTCAACCCTATGCTTAACCTTCTCGGAGGTGGCGGAAACAAAGGAAACCAGCTCGTACAGGTCGGCGGTACTTTCAACTCCCTTATGGGAACCCTCACTCCTATGCTTGTAGGTGCGCTCATCGGATCTGTTACTGCAAGTACAAAGATTTCTGATGTCAACACAGTCCTCTTTATAGCTATGGGCGTGTTCGCAGCCACATTCCTCATCCTCTCATTCGTACGTTTCGCAGAGCCACAGCAGGCAAAGGCAGAAGATGCATCTGTAAAGACTCTTATGAAATATAAACACCTTGTATTCGGTGTAATCGCAATCTTCCTTTATGTGGGTGTTGAGGTAGGTATCCCTGGAACTCTCAATTTCTATCTTACTGATACCCTTGGCGCTTCCAACGCCGCAACCGTAGCCGGATTCGTAGCTGGAACTTATTGGTTCCTTATGCTCATCGGTCGTTTCATTTCAAGCTTCATCAGCGGTGCAGTTTCAAGCCGCGTCCAGCTCAGCGTAACTTCTGCAGTGGCTGTCGTCCTCGTTATTGTGGCAATGTTCACTACTTCAGTAAGTGTCTCAATGCCTGTGTTTACAGGTGCAGGCTTCGGAATGGTTCAGGTTCCTTTGACAGCTCTTTGCCTCGTTCTTTGCGGTCTTTGTACTTCAGTGATGTGGGGAACAATCTTCAACCTCTCAGTTGAGGGTCTTGGTTCATACTCAGCCCTCGCTTCAGGTCTGTTTATGACAATGGTTGTCGGTGGCGGTGTCCTCCCTCTCATTCAGAATGCAATCGCAGACGCAGCAGGCTATATGGTAAGCTATTGGGTAATCGTAGTTGCCCTCATTTACATTCTCTGGTTCGCTCTTCTCGGATCAAGGGTTAAGAAAGCATAACACAAACTATAACCAAAATAACGTAATTTTATATGGATTCACAATTTGTAGTCGGAATCGACGTCGGAGGTCAGACCACCAAACTTGGTGTGGTTGACGCAAGAGGAACTGTTCTTGCCCAGACCGTCATCCGTACGGACACTTATGATGTAGTTGACAGTTATATAGATGAACTTGCTGAAGCTCTCAAAAGGATTATCCGTGAGGCTAAGGCTGAGGACAATATCAGGGGTATCGGTGTTGGTGCTCCGAATGCCAACTATTACACTGGAAATATCGAGAATGCCGTCAATCTCGTATGGGGAGGCAGCAAGTCAATTCCTTTTGCAAAACTTCTTTCTGAGAGTATGGGAGGACTTCCTGTTGCTCTTACTAATGACGCAAATGCAGCTGCAGTGGGAGAAATGACCTATGGAGCCGCAAGGGGAATGAAAAATTTCATTATGATTACCCTTGGTACAGGAGTCGGCAGCGGTATTGTAATCAACGGTGAAGTTGTATATGGACACGACGGATTCGCAGGTGAGCTCGGACACGTTTGCGCTGTAAGGAACAACGGCAGGGTCTGCAACTGCGGTAAGACAGGATGTCTTGAGACTTATGCTTCTGCAACCGGAGTATCAAGGACTGCAAGAGAGTGGCTCGAACTTACTGATGAGCCTTCGTCTCTCAGGAGTCTTGACAACATCTCCTCAAAGGATGTTTATGAGGCAGCAAAGGAAGGTGATAAACTTGCCTTGAAGATATTCGAATTCACAGGAAAGATTCTTGGTCGTTCTTTCGCAGATTTCGTGGCTTTCAGCGCTCCTGAGGCGATTGTTCTGTTCGGAGGTCTTGCAAGGGCCAAGGAGTATCTTCTTCCTCCAATTGAGGCTGCTATGAATGAAAATCTCCTTCCTCTTTGGAGAAACAAGATCAAGATAGTATTCTCACAGTTGAAAGAGTCTGATGCAGCCATCCTCGGCGCTTCTGCTCTCGCTTGGGAACTTTAAAAATTGATACATAATAAAAACCAGGATGGTTGCAGAGCCATCCTGGTTTTTTCATATTCCTTAACGGTATCATAGTGTGGAATATTATTCCAAACTATGGATTGCCAGACCGCTTCTTAATTTAGGTTCAAACCAGGTAGTCTTAGGTGGCATAATGTTGCCGGAATCGGCAATGTCCACCAACTGTTTCATAGACACCGGATAGAGTGCGAAGGCAACAGCCATCTCACCACTGTCCACCCTGCGAGAAAGTTCGCCGAGACCTCTGATTCCTCCTACGAAATCAATCCTTTTGTCTGTCCTGAGATCCTTGATGCCAAGAATCTTGTCCAAAACGAGATTCGACAGGATAGTGACATCCAGCACTCCGATAGGATCGTTGTCGTCATATCTGCCGTCCTTTGCTACCAAAGAATACCATTTGCCACCGAGATACATTGAGAACTCGTGAAGCCTGCCAGGTTTGTAAATCTCACAACCTTCCTCCTTGACCTCGAAATCCTCCTGGAGGGCGTTTACAAATTCTTCAGTGCTCAGACCGTTGAGATCTTTGACAACGCGATTGTAATCGATGATTTTAAGCTGACTGTCCGGGAATGCTACGGTCATAAACCAATTGTATTCCTCATCCCCGGTATGGTCTGGATTATGTTCTCTCTTTTCTGCTCCCACCCTGGCAGCGGCTGCTGTACGATGGTGACCGTCTGCTACATAGAAAGCAGGGATTCCGGCGAAGATTTCAGTTATTTCATCTATGTCCTTCTCGTCGTCAATCACCCAGAATGTGTGCCCGAATCCATCCTCTGCAACGAAGTCATATTCCGGAGTGCCGGCTATGTATTTTGCTGTGATGGCATTGATGCGACTGTTATCCGGATAAGCAAAGAAGACAGGCTCAATGTTGGCATTCTGGATGCGCACGTGAATCATCCTGTCATCCTCCTTGTCCTTGCGGGTGAGCTCGTGTTTTTTGATCTTGCCTTCCGCATAGTCGTCAGTGTGGGCGCATACTACGAGACCATATTGCGTACGACCTTCCATTGTCTGGGCATAAATATAATAATATGGCTTGTCATCCTGCACCAGCCATCCTTTCTTCTGCCAGTTCTTGAAATTTTCTACTGCCTTGTCGTATGCCTGCTGACTGTGCTCGTCAATGATTGGATTGAAGTCTATTTCAGGCTTAGTGATATGCAACAGCGATTTTTCGCCTGCCTCTTTTTGGGCTTCGGATGAATTGAGGACGTCGTATGGCCTGGCTGCCACTTCCTCAACATATTGTTTTGGCGGTCTTATTGCCGCAAAGGGTTTTACTCTTACCATTAGTTATTAGATTTCTCGACTTCGGCGCCGGGCGCCTCCGCTCGAAATGACAATTCTGTTCT
>JBJEBO010000093.1:0-3874 GCA_051870155.1 Candidatus Cryptobacteroides sp. | reverse complement strand
TTGCGAAACTTCTTCCTACCGCACATTTCTCATCTACGTTACCTATCTCCTAAATTCTCCCCGTCCCTCCGGGCTGTTCGCTGCAAAAAGTCCGCTGGACTATTTTGCTTTCCGCTCTCGACCCGGAAAGAGGACTTGCTATCGATGCTAAAGCATCTCCAAACAAGGTGTTTCGCACTTGCGAAACTTGAGTTAATCTTTTTCCTGTCATCTTGAGCGAAGTGCTTTGCGCGTAGTCGAGAGATCTATAAATAGTAACGACCCTACATCAATATGTCATTGAGGACTCCGGAAGCGGTCTGATATGCTCCGGCACCGGCTCCCTGGACGACCAAAGGGGACGGATAGAAATCCGTGGTGATAATCGCTGCATTGTCCGTGCCGCAAAGGTTGTAGAGAGGATGCTCCGGTCCTACATTCTGCAAGCCGATACGTGCCTTATATCCGAATGGTGAGGACTCATCCTTGACAAGAGAAGCGATGAACCTCTGTCTCAGACCCTGCTCGGCAGCCTCACGATACCTCGAAGCAAACACTTCCTCATTCTCCTGAAGCATCTCATAGAAACGAGGAATCTTCACTGAGAAGAACTCCGGTCCGAGTATCGGCACAATCTCAACGTCGCACTCGTCAATTCCCACTCCTGCCTCACGTGAAAGAATTAGCAACTTGCGTAGCACATCCCTTCCGCTGAGGTCCAAACGCGGATCCGGCTCAGTGTAACCGGCATCCTGCGCACGTTTAACCACCTGCGCGAAGGTGACACCGTCCTCGCCACCCTTATATGTACTGAAAATGTAATTCAAAGTACCTGAAAGCACAGCCTCGATTTTCTGAATCTCATCCCCGCTGTTGACGCTGCGTGAGATTGACTCAAGAATAGGAAGAGCCGCTCCTACTGTGGTTTCATAACGAAGTGAAGCCCCATTCTCCAAAGCGGCGCTCTTGAGCTGGCGATACTGCTTGTAAGGAGATGAGAATGTAATCTTGTTGCAAGCGACAACGGAATAGCCCCTTTTGAAAAGGTTCATATATTTATATGCTATATCCGAACTTGCCGTACAGTCCACGAAAATCGAATTGTCAAGAGAAATCTTCGCAAGTTCCTCGAAATAAGCCTCATCGGCTGCATTCTCTCCCTCGTTCAACAAAGCAGCAACCTCAGATGCAGGGAAGCCCGAACGATTGATGATGAATTTCCTGCTGTTTGACAATCCACAAATTTTCAGACACTTGCCAGTCCTTGCTGCAATCTTGTCCGCATTCTTGTCTATGATGTCCACAAGCGCCTTGCCAACTGTTCCGAAACCTGCGATGAAAAGGTTGATGTCCTTGGCTGCGGTCTTGTCGAAAAATTCATTGTGGATATGTCTGATAGCATCGTTGGCATCCTTTGCGGAAACAATTACGGAAACGTTTCTTTCTGACGAGCCCTGGGCAGTAGCCCTGACAGGAATGCTGTGACGGCTCAAAGCAGCGAGCATCCTTCCCGTAGCACCACTCTGGTTGAGGAAGTCATCTCCCACAAGACAAACGATGGAATATCCTTTCTCCACCTTGAGCGGATTCAGCTTGCCGAGAGAAATCTCGTATGCGAAACACCTGTCGGCAGCCTCTTTAGCCTTCTCGGCATCCTTCTCAGAAACTGCGATGCACATTGTGTGCACTGAAGATGCCTGGGTAATGAGAATGATGTTTATGTCGTTCTGGCTCAATGTCTCGAACAGTCTGCTGGAGAATCCGGGGATGCCCACCATTCCGCTGCCCTCAAGGGAAAGCAGGGCGATGTCATCCGAATTGGATATGCCAATCAACTTCTCCTTGCCTCTCGGAGGATTCATCTCAATGAGGGTTCCGTATGCCTCCGGATCGAAGGTATCTTTCACATAGATTGGAATACCTTCCGCCACAACAGGCTGGATTGTAGGAGGATAGATGACCTTGGCGCCGAAGTGCGACAACTCAAGCGCAGCCCTGTATGAGATATGACTGATGGTTCTTGCAGTAGGGACGACCTTCGGATTGGAAGTCATCATTCCCGGTACATCCGTCCATATTTCCAGGCTACGCGCCTTGCATCCAACAGCGAAAAGCGATGCTGAATAGTCCGAGCCGCCCCTGCCGAGGGTTGTCGTGCGTCCCTGTTTGTCGGAAGCGATGAAGCCCGGCATTACGAAAAGCGAAGTGATAGGGTTATCCTCTATCATTTCGTTCACCTTAAAATATGTCTTCTGTATATCTACGACATTCTTTCCATTCTTCGGATAAGTGCGGATAATATCCCTTGAATCAATCCATTTGGTAGAAATTCCGATTGAAGCGAGTTTGGTGGCAAGTATTTTAGTAAGCCACAGCTCACCGAATCCGAGGATGGCATCAAGGCTCGCAGGACTGAGTTCTCCGAGCAGGAACACTCCCTGAGCTATGCTCCGCAATGAATCGAAAAGGGAATCGCACACTTCAGTGGACTCTTCCTGTTTTTCAAGCGGAAGAAGCTGGCGGATAATCTCGTGATGTCTCTCCTGAAGTCCGTCGATGAGGGTCTTGTATTCCTCATCCCTCTGTGCTGCAAGATTGCCCACTTTCACAAGGGTATCGGTGCATCCTCCGATGGCTGAGCATACGAGGATGGTCTTGTCGCGGTCAACAGCCTTGCTGACGATGTCAACGACATTGGATATTATCGAGGCGTTGGCGACCGAAGTGCCGCCGAATTTCATTACCTGCATAGTTACGTTCGTTTATATAGTTTCGAGGATTGGTTCTATTATTTTTGTAAGTTGTTCATTTTCAAGCAAAAATCCGTCGTGCCCGAATTTCGATGTAATCTGGAAATATCTTGCTCCGGGAATCATTGAAGCTATGGCCTTCTGCTCGCCCACAGGGAAAAGGCAGTCGCTGTCTATTCCCACCACCACGGACTTAGCTTTTATGTTTCCCAATGCGGCAGCTACCCCGCCCCTGTTGCGTCCTATATTGTTGCTGTCCGCAGAAAGTGTCAGATAATAATAGGAATATGCATCAAAGCGACTAGCGAGTTTCTTGCCCTGATATCTCTGATATGAACCGGCCCTGTCGGCAAATATGATGTCTTCATCAGCCTCCTGCTGGGTGGAATTGTACCCCTCATAACTTCTATATGAAATAAGGGCAATCGAACGGGCGCAACGAAGTCCCGCCTCTCCGCCTTTCAGGCTTTCACAAGCCCTGAACGAAGGATCAGCCTCAAGTGCAAGCCTCTGGGATTCGTTGGAAGCCGTCAACCACGGAGTGACGCGGCATCCGCAGGCGATAAACGCAGCATTTGAGATTATATCCGGCTCCATAACACACCATTCAAGCGACTGGAAGCCTCCTATGGATCCGCCTATCATCAAATCTATCTTCTTTATACCAAGTGCTTTACGAACAAGGATATTTACTGCGACGATATCTCTGACTGTAGTCCTCGGGAATGTGAAATAATAAGGCTTCCCTGTCGCAGGATTCACAGAAGCAGGACCGGAAGTACCATAAGCGGAGCAAAGCATATTCACGCATACGACGAAATATTTCTCAGTGTCGAAAAGCTTCCCCGGTCCCACAAGCTCCGGCCACCATTCTTCCGGATTCGAATTTGCGGTGAGGGCGTGGCAAATCCAGATGACCTTCCTGTCATCGGATTCGGAATAAGGCTTTGGGGATGTATGATAAACCGCAGTAAGTCCTTCGATAGACCCTCCGGCTTCAAATTCAAAAGTACCTTCGTGATGATATTCGTGTCTCTGCATATAAGTGTGCTGCCAGGAGCATCTCCAAGACAATCCGCGGAGCATCTCCAAGACAATTTGCAAAAATAATCAATCTGCAAGATTATCGAAAATTTTTCCGAAAA
>JBJEBO010000092.1:0-3881 GCA_051870155.1 Candidatus Cryptobacteroides sp. | reverse complement strand
ATATTACCAGGTCCGTCAACTTCAGTTTGGTCTTCTTGATATGGCTTGGCATACTCTTAAGTCTGTTCCGGAAGAGAGTACCGTAGATTTTGAATCCTCTGTCGTAACCAAGACTGCAGTTATGCCAAAAGTCCCTGGAACGGCAATATCCCCTTCTTTCGGGCATATTTTCTCCGGCGGTTATTCTGCAGGCTACTATTCATATAAATGGGCAGAGGTACTTGAAGCAGATGCCTTCTCACTGTTTAAGCAAGAAGGCATCTTTAATACCGAAGTTTCAGGTTCATTCAGGCGTAACATCCTTTCCAAAGGAGATACTGAAGATCCTGCAATACTTTATCGAAAATTCAGGGGACGTGATCCTCAGCCTGAGGCTTTGATGAGGAAACTCGGTCTCGTGGAAGACTAATCTATTGGAACTCTCTCACGGAGTCCTTTAGGAATATTCCTTAGGCAATCTTCTCAAAAGGACCTTTCCCAGGATCTTTGAAACAAATGATGAACAGGATAGCCACAACCAAGGCATAGCCGGCGAAAATATACCAAGCCATACTCCAATTCGGATCTGCTGCATTGTAAACAAATTTGTTCACGATTGCCTGTGCGCTGAGTGTGCCTATTGTGGCTCCTATTCCGTTTGTCATAAGCATAAAGAGTCCCTGTGCACTTGACTGGATGCTTTCAGTCGTCCTCTCATTGACATAAAGAGAGCCCGAGATGTTGAAAAAGTCGAAAGCAACTCCGTAAACAATCATTGAGAGGATGAACATCCAGACTCCGGAACCCGGATCTCCGAGTCCGAAGAGACCGAATCTGAGAACCCAGGCAAACATTGCTATGAGCATAACCTTCTTAATGCCGAAGAAACTCATAGCTGCAGGGATGAGAAGGATTCCGAGGGTTTCGGATACTTGTGATATGGATATGAGGGCATTTGCGTTCTTTGCTCCCCACGCATCGGCGAATTGAGGAAGTTCTGCAAAATGAGATATGAAAGGATTCGCGAATCCATTTGTGATCTGCAGAGCGACTCCAAGCATCATTGAGAAGATGAAGAAAGTTGCCATATGCTTGTTTTTCATCAGGGAGAATGCTTTCAGACCAAGGGCATCAGCAAGTCCTCCACCTTTCTGAATGTTTCCGCAAGGGCAGTTCGGAAGAGTGAAGCAGTAGGCGAGCATTGCAATACCGATGAAACCGCTGACAAGGAACTGATTGTATGAGTGCTGGAACTGGATTCCGTCTGCGTCTTTCATAAAGTTTACAAAGAGCATTGCGCAGATGAAACCTATTGTTCCGAATACCCTGATTGGAGGAAATGCCTTCACAGTGTCATAGCCATTCTTTTCCAAAATTTTGTATGCCACAGAGTTGGAGAGGGCGATGGTTGGCATATAGAATGCCACGCTTAGAGAATAAAGTGCGAACAGGATTCCGAAGCTGACTTCGGTACCGGCGTTCATTCCATAATAACCGGCGGCAAGCATAGCAATACCTGCTATTCCGTGACAGAATCCAAGAAGTTTCTGTGCCGGAACGTATTTGTCCGCGATGATTCCGATAATTGCGGGCATAAAGATTGACACGATGCCCTGCATCGCATAGAAGATTCCGATTTTGGAAGCCAGGCCTACAGAAACAAGATAACTTCCCATTGAGGTCAGGTATGCGCCCCATACCGCCCATTGCAGAATGTTCATCACAATAAGCCTTAGACGTACATATTTGCTCATAAGTAAATGATTAGTTATTGGTTTTCGCTCAAAAAAAGCCATTTCCCACATCAGATGGAATGGCTACAGTCAGCAAATATAATAATATTATGATGAAAATTGCTATCTTTGGAGCGAAAATGCCCGGTAACGGACAAACAAGATTCAGATAATGACATTTCAGACCATAGCAAAAGACCCTCAGTCATCTGCAAGATGCGGGGAGATTACCACGGACCACGGAACGATTCAGACACCGATTTTTATGCCGGTCGGCACGGTCGGTTCTGTAAAAGGCGTATATCACAGGGATTTGAAGGAGGATATCAAGGCGGAAATTATCCTCGGGAACACCTATCATCTGTATCTTCGCCCGGGGCTTGACATCCTGAAGGCGGCTGGTGGTCTGCACAAGTTTGAGTCTTGGGACAAGCCTATCCTGACTGACAGCGGCGGATTTCAGGTCTTTTCGCTCAGTCCTATCCGAAAGCTTACACCGGAGGGTTGTGTATTCCGTTCTCATATAGATGGTTCCAAGCATATCTTCACTCCGGAAAATAATGTTGATACCCAGCGTATTATTGGAGCGGATATAATTATGGCTCTTGACGAATGTTGTCCTGGAGATGCTACTTTTGATTATGCAAAGAAGTCGCTTGCCCTGACAAAATCCTGGCTGGAGCGTTGTATAAAGCATTTCGATGAGACTCAACCTTTATACGGATATTCGCAGACACTTTTCCCTATAGTCCAGGGGTGCGTCTATCCTGAATTGCGCAAGGAAGCTGTGGAGCACGCCATTAAATTCGACCGCGAGGGCTATGCAATCGGAGGGCTTGCAGTAGGGGAGCCTACCGAGAAAATGTATGAGATGCTTGAACTTGTTTGTCCTCTGCTCCCAGCCGACAAACCGCGCTATTTGATGGGAGTCGGAACTCCGGCCAACATCCTTGAAGGCATCGCAAGGGGAGTGGATATGTTTGACTGTGTGATGCCTACACGAAACGGACGCAATGGAATGCTTTTTACTTGGGATGGAATTATGAATATGCGCAATAAGAAATGGGAGGACGATTTCTCCCCTCTTGATCCGAAGGGTACATCTTTTGTTGACAGCGCATACTCCAAGGCTTATCTCCGCCATCTTTTTGTCGCAGGAGAAATGTTTGCAGCCCAAATCGCAAGTGAACACAACCTTGCCTTCTACCTCGACCTTGTCCGTCAGGCACGCCTCCATATCCAGGCAGGAGACTTCAGGGCTTGGAAAGACGAGACAGTGAAACGGATAATGACAAGACTTTGATTCCGAGTATGAAACAATTTGACTTAGTTCCACGCAAGCTGGATTTATATATAACGAAGAAGTTCATATTAACCTTCTTCATCGCTCTTTTGCTTATCATTGGCATTGTCATCATTTTCGATATCAGCGAAAAGATTGACAAGTTTGTGAGCAATGAAGCTCCTTTGCGGGCGATAATCTTCGATTATTATCTCAATTTCATTCCGTATTTTATGAATATGTTCAGTCCTCTGTTCGTATTCATAACCGTCATTTTCTTTACTTCAAAAATGGCTTCGGATTCAGAAATAATAGCAATTTTGTCCTGTGGAATAAGTTTCCATCGTCTGATGGTGCCTTATATGTTTTCTGCAGCTATAATAGCGGCTTTTTCATTGTGTCTCAATCTGTTTGTTATACCGGATGCTAACAAGGGCAGGGTGGAATTTGAGATGAAATATATCAAAAAGGCGACCAGCAATACCGGAAGGAATGTTCATTATCAGATTTCACCGGGAGAATTTGTCTATGTGGAGTCTTTCAGTACCTGGAATAACACTGCATATCGGTTCACACTTGAGAAAATTGAAAACAATCAGCTCGTTTCCAAACTTTCCGCAGAGACGGCAGTGTGGGACAGTACTTTCTGCGGATGGAAACTGAAGAAATATTTCATCAGGGATTATACACACGGAATGGAGGATCATATTCGTAGCGGTCAGCAGCTTGATACTGTAATCAACCTGCGGATAGAGGATTTCTATATGAAAGACAAGACTATAGAAACTTTGAATTACGATGAGTTGAACACCCTCATTGAAACTCAGAAAATGAGGGGAGATGCCAATGTCAAGAAGGCTCTTGTTCAGAAACATACGCGATTCTCC
>JBJEBO010000091.1:0-17210 GCA_051870155.1 Candidatus Cryptobacteroides sp. | reverse complement strand
GGTAGCTGCCGGTTTTTCGACTTCCCGATCAGGTTTCTGGTCGGGAAGTTTTGTTATAGGAATATGAAAAAAAATTACCTGCTTCAAATTTGGATAAGATTTTCGAGGATAGATTGGTTTTCGATGAGGGTCGTGAGCGGTAAGTCAAATCGTCCAGAGGACGTTTGACAGCGAGCAGCCGACGGGAGTCGGACCGGGCTTTAGCGGTGCTAAATGACCGATAAGAAAATCAATATAGACCGAAAAGATGTCCAAAGGTGATGCAGGTAATTTTTTGAAGTTTCCTTAATATCTATGAGTGACAAAATCAATCTTATATAGATTAAATTTTTCGTATTTTTGACAGTCAATCCCTCAGGCTGACTTTGCAGTGATGTGCTGTTAATCGGAAAACGCTGTTACATGTCATTTGGTGAAAAAACAAGCCTTTTTTTGCACCAAAATGCTTCATAAGCCCATTTGGTGTAAAAATAGACCAATATTTTCACCGTTTTTCAGAAAAAGTTCCTGAGGCTTATAATTGGGGTAGTCGCTCTCGAAGAATTTCACGAAGAAATGTACCTAAAATTCACAACATAGTTTTCCGGTAATCCACAATTTTGATGGATTTAGAGAAGAAATGAAGGAGAAGGCTGCCTGCGTGGAAGGCAACGGAGTGATACACTTGAACCGATTGAATCAAGTGCGGCTTTAGAACAGTCGTAGGCGAGTTTGGGTGTATTGTTATTTTCGCTCAAATGACAGAGGAAGATATTTTTCAAGCCTGGATGTGCAAATCGCTTGATGGCTTCTGCACATTCGTCGTTACTCAAATGACCGTGACCCTGAACTATCCTCATTTTCAACTCGTATGTATATGAACCTCCAAGTAGCATATCCATATCGTAATTCGATTCTATGACGACTGTATCAGCCTGTGAAGCCAATGATAGTGCTTCATCGGTCATTCTTCCTATATCGGTCATAATTACAAATTTCAGATCTTTGATGCAGATTGCATAACCGACAGTTTCAGTAGCATCGTGAGGCACGATAAATTGTCTGACATTGAAACTTCCTATCTGTGTCCATCCGTCCTCATTGAGGCATTTCCTGCATCCCCCGATATATTGTGATGTGAATGAATGGGCTGCCAGGGAACGGTGCAGAACAGATGTTGCATATACAGGTTTCTTGAATCTTTTGCAGAAAGATCCCAAATGCCTGATATGATCCAGATGATCGTGTGTAACTAATATTGCCCCAAATGAGTCCAAATTCATTCCGTAATCCTGCAAGGCAGTCTTAACCCTTCTCGGGCTTACACCTGCATCTATGAGGATCCCTTCGTCTTCTGTTCCAAGAAAATAGCAGTTACCACAGCTACCGCTTGAGAAACTGATAAATTTTACCATTGGGCACAGTCTCCTAAAGTTTTTTGCATAGCAGACTTAAGATCATCTCCCTGTCTGTAGTGCAATACATTCATTCCGCAGGATCGTGCGGCATCAATATTTGATTGGGAATCATCAATGAAAAGAAGATCTTCGGCAGGAAGTCCGATGCTTTCTATTGCTGCAAGATAAATTTCTGCCGATGGTTTAAGCATCTTCATTTCGTATGAAAGGAAGAGATGTTTGAATGTTGTTTCTACAGGAATCCCTGATTCTTCAAACATTGCTCTGCTTCGTGCAAAGGAAATTGAGTTGTTGTTGCTCAACATATAAAGATCGAATCTTGTGGCGAGATCTTTCAGAAACTTTGCTTTGTATGGTTCTATGCCCACAAGAAGGGACTGCATTGCTGCATCAATGTCTTTGTCTGTGGTTCCGGGATTGCATCCAGACAAGATTTCTTTGCGGAAATCCTCAGGTGACAGGATGCCTCCTTCCAAATCCGAATATATTCCTTTCTGGTGGCAGGCATCGAGGAGATTGTCGATATCCGAATAACCTAATCTGTCAATAAAATAATGCCTGCATCTGTCCATATCCAGATCCACAAGCACACCGCCCATATCGAAGATGATTGCTTTTATTCCTGTTGAACTACTCATTTTCTTCACAATATTTTTTTATTACTCCATAAGCATCCGCCACTCCCAATTCTCCTGCGCGAGAAAGGTCTATGCATCCTTTTTCCTTGTCTTTCAGGTAAATAAGTACTAGTCCTCTGTTGTAGTATGCATCGCCCATAAGTGGATATAGACGAATCGCCCTGTTGTAGTTTTCGATAGACTCCAGATGTTCGGATGCAAGGCAGTGCAGATTACCAAGATTGAAATAAATATATGGTATATCTTCTGCGATGGACGCAGCCGCCTCAAGGTCGGCAATGGCTTCAGAATAATCGTATTGCTTGCTTACATTATCCCTGACACGAGCCCTCGTGGTCTTTGTATCGTCCATTGTGAGCACTTGGACATTATTCTCGATTGATGAAATCACATCAATCATTTCCGCCCTAAGAACTCCCCGGTTCATAAGGTAGAATGCCGAATATAGATTGTCATAGCCACCCGCATTCTTGCCACCTGATGATTCAGCAATCGCTTTTTCATAATAGTTCATAGCCGTGCTGTACATCCTTTGGTCGTATTCGCATAATGCCTTGCAGAAATCATTGATAGCGCTTTCCGGAGCTGAATACAGAATGGCTTCAGCTGCTTCCGCACCTTTGAATTTCACTGTGTCACTGTTGGTTATGCTCACAGGGATTGGTGTGGTGGCGCGGAACTTGTCCAAAAGCGGATTTTCGTATCTGCCAGATAAGGCATAGCGTGTGTCGCCCCTGTCAGATGAAGCTACAAATTTATAGAGCGGTTTAAGCCTGATGTCGATGTCCCTGTGTTGGAGCAGTTCGTTGTCGAAGTCTTTTTTGGCAAAATCGGCATCGAATTCTATGAGCGAACTGTATTTTTTTGTTGTATCGGCAAAAGATTCCGGATTCTCCCCACTCGTACTCCTGTATTCTGCGACCTTTTTTCTCGCCGTCTCATAGTCTTCTTTTGAAGATTTCATATCGCCAAGCATATTTTTGACGTATGAACGGTTCATATAAGCCTTTGCAAAATCAGGATAGAGATTGATAGCCATATCATAATCTTCAAGGGCATCCTGCCATCTTTCCATCTCAATAAAAATAGAGGCCCGGTTAAAGTAGGCGAGTACATTGTCCGGATTAATGTTGATTACCCTGTCCATATCTTCGAGCGCTTCCTCGTATGCTCCCACCTGAGCCTTAATGAGACTCCTGTTATAAAGCGTAAGCGCGTTGCCCGGATCATCCTCCAAGACTTTGTCCAAGTCTTTCATCGCCTTTATGTAATCCTGTGTTTCATAATACATTATAGCCCTTGTGAAATATGCAAGGGTGTTGTCCGGATCCAATTCAATCGCCTTGTTCATATCGGCAATTCCTGATTCAAACTCCTTTTTCGCCGCATAAAGTCTTCCTCTCCTAATATAGCCCTCAGGGTCAAAACGGTCGAGCTTTATGGCTTTGTTATAGTCCGCGAATGCCCTGGTTGTATCCGCAAGGAAAAGCTGGCAGGCACCTCTGTTAAGATATCCAGCGGGATCTCGCGGCTCTTTTCTTATGTATTTGTCAAAGTCTTTCAATGCCTTGTCAAACTGGCTGGAGAGGAAATAGGTAACTCCACGGCTATAATATAGTCCGATGAAACCAGGTCTGAGGCTTATCGCTTTCTCAAGATCTGCAAGAGCCTCATCATATTTGCCGAAGCGACTGTAAGTGATTGCCCTATAATGATATCCTGATGTAAAAACGGGATTCAGCCGCACAGATGTTTCAAAATCTTTCTGAGCACCGCGCAGGTCAGCTAAGTTGTATTTCGCTATTCCCCTGAAAAAGAATGTCCAGTAATCTGTGGTATCTAATCTGGCGAGAATGTTGAAATTCTCTATTGCCTGTGAGTATTTTCCGTCAGAAAGAGCCATTCTGCCTCTCATCATAAAGACATCTTTGTCATATTGGGCAAATGCAGCGTTTGTAGCGGCTATTACCGACAGTGACAAAAACAGTATATACAGAAGCAGTCTGCGCATAAAATTTTCCGTTTAATAGATTTTTCGTAATTTTGCCAACTTTGACAAGTGGTCGTTTTCCGGCATTTTTTGAAACCGGACACAAAGATACCAATTATAATGCCTAAAAAGATAGAATTGAGCAAAAAAATTTATTTGTCAGTGGTGTTGGCGCTGCTTTGTGCGGCTGCTTCTATGGCGGATGCCCAGAGTCTCTGGACAAAGGAGCCCTTCAGGGCGAAGGCTTTGAGTGATGAAAAACTTTATGGAGATCTCTACTTTCTTACGGATTCCCTTTGTGAAGGAAGGGCAAGCGGCACCAGGGGCGGAACAGAAGCTGCGTTCAAGATTGTCCGTTCATTCAAGGATGCAGGTCTTATGTGTACCGGAGATGGTTATTCAAGACATTTTTTTGCCGGGAAAGGAATCGTAGGCCATAATATCATAGGAATGATAGAAGGCTCTGCCAAGTATCATTCAGACAAATACGTGATTGTGGGGGCTCATTATGACGGAATTGGAACCCTTGGAGGAAAATTGTATCCCGGTGCAGACAGCAATGCTTCCGGAATAGTCTCATTGCTCGCCCTTGCAAAAATGTTTTCTACAACCAAGACGATAGGACGCTCATACGCAGTGAATTATATTTTTGTGGCTTTCGACTGCAAGGAGATGAGTATGGCAGGTTCATACGCTTTATGGAGGATGATTGAGGATGGGGAACTGGCTGATCCGGTAACAGGAAAGCCTATCACCAAGGACAAGATTCTGCTGATGGCGAATCTCGATCAGATTGGGTGCAGCCTCTCTCCTGTGAACAAGGAAAAGCCGGACTATTTGATAATGCTTGGCAGACAGACACTTACCAAAAATTGCAGGAATCTTCTGGACTGGTGCAACGAGTATTATGAACTTGGTATGGACTTATCTTATACTTATTATGGAAGCGATAATTTCACGAAGATGTTCTATAGGCTTTCAGATCAGAGGGTTTTCGTGGATAATGGTATTCCTGCTGTGATGTTCACTTCCGGCATAACAATGAACAACAACAAGACCTATGATACTGCATCTACGGTGGATGTGGCTCTTCTGAGGAAGAGGACGGTTCTCATTTTCCATTGGTTGGAAAGGTTGTACTGAAAAAATTGCCTATATTTGCAATTTGTGGAAGTCTTGCTTCCATAACTGATTATTGAAAGATGAAAGAATTTTTGACTTTGATGAGACGCTTTGTCTCACCCTATAAAAAATATTTGGCCTGGTCGGTGGTGCTGAACGTGTTGTCCGCGGTGTTCAATATTTTTTCGTTTATGCTCATCATTCCACTTCTGAATATTTTATTCAAGATGGATACGACTGAATATCAGTTTATTCCGTGGGATACTGTCACCTTTTCCAATTTTAAGGAGGTGGGTACCAATAATATGTATTGGTATGTCACTGTGCTGATTGACAAATTCGGGGGTTCCTTGACTTTGCTGATAATCGGTGGCTTTATGGTTTTGATGACTGCATTGAAAACATCGTGCTATTTCGGTTCTTCGGCCGTTATGGTGCCTCTCAGGACCGGAATTGTCAGGGATTTGAGAACCAAGGTCTATGACAAATTGCTCGCATTGCCTCTTGGTTTCTTTTCCGGTGAAAAGAAGGGTGACATCATAGCCAGGATGAGCGGCGATGTCGGGGAAATAGAGTATTCAATAATGAGTTCCCTTGATATGCTCATTAAGAATCCGATTCTGATAATCTGCTATTTTGCGACTTTGATTTATTGTAGCTGGCAGCTGACCCTATTCACCCTTGCCGTTGTTCCGCTGATGGCCTGGGGAATGAGCGCCATCGGAAAGCAACTCAAACGTGATTCCCTCGAGGCTCAGAGCAAATGGAGCGAGACTATGTCACAACTTGAGGAAACTCTCGGAGGATTAAGGGTCATAAAGGCGTTCATCGCTGAAGATAAGATGAAAGCCCGTTTCCGTTCAACTTGTGATGATTTTAGACAGTCTTCCGGAAAAGTGTCAGTCAGACAGGCTTCTGCACATCCTGTAAGTGAATTTCTTGGAACTGTGATGATAATGGTTGTTCTCTGGTTTGGTGGTACACTTATCCTGATGGATAACGCACCTATTGATGCACCATCTTTCATTTTCTATATGGTGATTCTCTATAGTGTCCTTAATCCGCTCAAGGAATTTGCGAGGGCAGGCTATAGCATCCCTAAGGGATTGGCTTCGATGGAGAGGATTGATAAAATTCTGAAAGCAGAGAACAATATCAAGGAAATTGTTGAACCCCAGTCTCTTGATGGATTCAAAGACAAAATTTGCTTTAAGGGCGTATGCTTCTCTTATGAGGAAGATCGTGAGGTTTTGGCTGACATAAACATTGAGGTTCCAAAAGGGAAAACAATTGCTCTGGTGGGCCAGTCGGGTTCAGGAAAATCTACCCTTGTGGACTTGATTCCACGTTATCACGATGTATCGAAAGGAAGCATAACCATAGATGGGAAGGATGTGAGGAATGTGCGTATAAAGGATTTGCGTAGCCTGATAGGAAATGTGAACCAGGAGGCAATATTGTTCAATGATACCATTTTCAACAACATTGCATTTGGAGTGGAAGGTGCCACGATGGAGCAGGTGGTTGCAGCGGCGAAGATTGCCAATGCCCACGAGTTCATTATGGAGAAGGAGGAAGGCTATCAGACCAATATCGGTGACAGGGGAGGGAAACTGTCCGGAGGACAGAGGCAGAGGATCAGCATTGCGAGGGCGATTCTGAAGAATCCTCCGATTCTCATCCTTGATGAGGCAACGTCTGCTCTTGACACGGAATCTGAAAGGCTGGTTCAGGAGGCTCTTGACAGGCTTACTAATTCAAGGACCACCATCGCCATTGCACACAGACTTTCTACAATCAAGAATGCGGATGAGATTTGCGTGCTCCACGAGGGGAGGATTGTGGAGAGGGGACGCCACGATGAACTCATAGCCCTCGGTGGTTATTACAAGAAGTTGAACGATATGCAGGCATTATGATGGAAAATAAGGAGCCATTGACCATACCTTTTTGTGAAGGCCTTGAGACACAATCTTTTGAACATTTGAAAAATATCCTTGAAAGGGAAGGAGCAGATTGTCGTATTGATACTCTCAATTGGAGCGCGGATTGGCCATACAGACCGGATGTGACCTTGTACATTGCACGGAGTACTTCCCATCTCGTGCTAATGTATAATGTAGAAGGGCTTGATCTCAGGGCAGAGGCTTTGGAGGACAATGGGAATGTCTGGGAGGACAGTTGTTGCGAATTTTTTGTCTCCGATCCTTATGATGGGACATATTACAATTTTGAACTGAATTGCATAGGTACCCTTCTCGCTTCCAAAAGGCGTTCTCGTGAGGATGCCGTTATGTTCACCCGCCAGCAGCTTGACAAAGTCGTACGCCATTCCACCTTACCTCACAAGAGATTGGAGGAAACGGGATTAAGAAAATGGTCTGTAGCAATGTGCATTCCTTTCACTCTTTTCGGCGTTGATCCGCAGAATCTTCCGAAAACATTGAAGGTTAATTTCTACAAATGTGCAGATAAGGCCACGCATCCTCATTTTCTGAGTTGGAATCCCATACCGGTTCCCAAGCCTGATTTTCACAGGCCAGAATATTTCGGGACAATAATTCTATAATCTATGACAGGTGAAAAGATTATGGCAAGTATAAAAAAAGTATGGATGTCACGTATCATCCTGCTGCTTTATATTGCGGCGGTAGCCCTGCTGTGTTTCGTCAAGTTTGGCAATGGACTTGATCTTGGAAACGACTGGCTTGGAATTCCTAAAGATAAGATTGCTCATTTTTTTATGTTCCTTCCTTTCCCTTTCCTTGCCTTCCTTTCTTTCTACAAAAGCAAGGATTCAAGATGGAGGCTTTTCCTTTTTGTGCTGTGTGTGCTGGTCTTGGGATTGGTGCTTGCCGGAACGACAGAGATCGTGCAGGGAATGCTTGGATACAGAAGTGAGGATATCAATGATTTCCGGGCTGACTCAATAGGGCTGTTCATTGGTTCCGTGGTAGTTTTGATATATTGTGCAGTAACAAAAAAATGGTAGAGATGGGCAGGAGAGCATTTTTGTCACTTGTTTTGTTTCTTTTCCTTCTTGTCCCTGTGCAGGCAAAGGGCATAAAGGATGATTTCAAAGAAGCCTGCGATTCCCTCAGTGTGCTTTTGCGTGAGCGCACGTCTGTGGAAAATGTCCTCAAACTTCAGGCTGTGATGAAGAGGGGATATGAACTGGATTTCTATTTCACGGAATCATTGGGAGATTACCCTCTGAGACCGGGAGATTCCAAATGGTTCAGAGCCACTCTCAAAGAGCTATTCCCACCGGCATACAAACAATACCGTATCGGCGAGATTTATACTCGTCGTCAGAAAATTACGGATATGGAACTCCCTGTATCGGGAAACGACGGACATCCGACTTCCTCCCGTTTCAGGGTAAAGGATCCAAGGTCCGGTGAATATGTACCATTTGTCAGTGAATTGGGCGCAGACAGATATGATAAAGGATTGTCTGACAGGATTATTGCCTTGTGGCCGAGTCACGGACTTTATTATGATATGTCTCGCCAGGAGTGGATTTGGCAGCGCCCGAGATTGTTCCAAAGCGTGGAGGACCTGCTTTCGCCTTCATTCGTTCTTCCGTATCTGACTCCAATGTTGGAAAGGGCAGGGGCTTATGTGCTTATGCCGAAGGAAAGAGATTTGTCACCTGTAGAGGTAATAGTGGATAATGACCCTTCTTTCGACCGTTCAGGAGTTTCGCCGGAGGTGAGAGGAACAGGACAGTATAGCGAAATAGGTGCCTGGAAGAATGCCGGAGCCGGTTTTGCTGATGTGAAGGAAGTCTATGTTGACACTGATAATCCTTTTGTAAAGGGTTCTGCAAGACAGGTTTCTTGTGCTGCTAAAGCAGATGCCAAAGCGGAGTGGGTGCCGGATATCCCTGAAGAAGGGGAGTATGCCGTATATGTCTCGTATAAAACTTTGCCGGAAAGCACCGAAACTGCGCGATATACCGTTTTTCATAAAGGAGGGGAGACTGTATTTGCTGTGAATCAGAAAATGGGAGGTGGTACCTGGGTGTATCTGGGGACTTTCCCTTTCAGCAAAGGAAACGATGGAAAAGTCGTCTTGGATAATGGCGTTCCGGACGGGTGCCATTTCAAAAAAGGGACTGTAGTGACTGCGGATGCCGTAAAGATTGGAGGCGGTGTGGGAAACATTGCAAGAGGGGATAGAAGCGATCCATATTCAGTTTTCGAATCCAGCGGAATGCCTCGTTTTACTGAGGCCGCGAGATATTGGCTTCAGTGGGCAGGATATTCTCCTGAACTTTACAACCAGAATGAGTCGAAAAACGATTATAAGGATGACTATATGTCCCGCCCTGATTGGGTGGCTCATCTTTGCGGCGGTTCCAAGGTGAATCCTAAGGAAAAGGGAAAGGGAATACCTGTTGACCTGGCCCTTGCCATACATACTGATGCAGGAGTGACTCCGAATGATTCAGTTGTTGGTACTTTGTCGATTTATACCTATAGGAATGGCTCTGCCACCCTTCTTCCTGACCGTGAAGACAGGATGACTTCGAGGGAGTTGGCTGACATCGTCCAGACTCAGTTTGCCTCAGACCTCAGGGAAACGGTGGATCCAATATGGCAGAGACGTCAGATATGGGACAGGGGATACCGTGAAACAAGGACTCCCGGTGTGCCGGCAATCATATTGGAGATGCTTTCGCATCAGAATTTTGCTGATATGAGATATGCTCTCGATCCGGAATTCAGGTTTTTGGCGAGCCGTGCTGTCTATAAGGGTGTTCTGAAATATCTGTCGAACAGATACGGATGCCATTATAGTGTCCAACCTTTGCCGGTACATTCATTTTCCGCTGTTTTCAAGTCTGCTGACAAGGTTGTGCTGAAGTGGGAACCTACAGAAGATCTTTTGGAAAAGACTGCCTCCCCGCAAGGGTATATCGTATATACGAGGGTGGATGACGGTGTTTTCGACAAAGGTAAGAAGGTGAATGGCAATTCAGTGGAAATGAAGGTGAAGCCAGGTCATATCTACAGTTACAAGGTGGAGGCATTCAATGACGGGGGGCGCAGTTTCCCATCCGAAATTCTCGCCGTAGGAATACCGATGGGAGCAGACAAGAGAGTTGCCGATAATAAATATGTGCTTGTGGTCAATAACTTCACAAGAGTTTCCGCTCCATATTGGTTCGATTCAGGAAAATATGCCGGATTTGACAATTCAGTTGATTCAGGTGTTCCGTATATAAGCGATATCTCATTCTCCGGGGAAATGTACTGCAAGGATAGGGAAATGCCGTGGGTGAGCAATGACAATCCCGGGTTCGGTGGGTCACATAATGACAAGTCCGGACAGAAAAGTATAGGAAATAATTTCGATTATGTCTATGTTCACGGCAAGGCAATAATGGAATCAGGCAGACCTTTCTGCTCATCAAGTTCTGAGGCGTTCTGCAAAGGTAATGGCAGGAAGGCGTCATCCATAGACCTGATCTGCGGCAAACAGGTAACTTCTCCGCTTGGCCCTTCATCCGGAAGGCTCCGTTTCAAGGTTTTTACTCCGGAAATGAAATCTGCAATCAGGGAATTCGTGGCAGGAGGTGGCAATGTGCTGGTGTCCGGTTCCTATATAGGCAGGGATATTTGGGACAGATTGTATGAGATTCCTGTGGACAGTACTTCGAGGGCTGATGACATTGCCTTTGCCAAAAAAACACTCGGATATGTTTGGTCGGCAGGAGCTGCATCAAAGTCCGGGATTGTCAAAACTGTGGCAAATGTAAAGACTGACAAAGGGCTTGGAAAAATAGAAATGAAGCAGGGTAAATTCTCTTATTGCAATGGGAATGATGGTCTTACATACTCAATTGAGAATCCGGACGGGCTCTCTCCTGCTACCTCAAAATCATCTTCCTTCCTTCGATATGCCGATACCAATATTTCTGCAGGAATAGCATACGATGCAAAAACATACAAGACCGTATGTGTCGGTTTCCCATTGGAAACCCTTGAAGACAAGACAGTTCTTTCGGACATAATTAGTTCAACACTGAAATATTTTGGAGATTAACCTTTATGAACCAACGAGAAGCGCAAATCATCGGGCTGATTAAAAAAGAGGTGAAGCCGGCCCTCGGATGTACAGAACCTATAGCTGTGGCACTTGCCGTGGCAAAAGCTGTGGAAATCATTGAGGACAGATGCGGTGAATACACCCCGGGATGGAGGCTTGGGGCGGATTTCGAGGTCGAGGTGTCTGTAAGCGGCAATATTCTCAAGAATGGAATGGGAGTGGGCATTCCTGGAACAGGAATGATAGGACTCTATATTGCATCAGCTCTCGGTGCCGTATGCGGAAAGTCTGAATATGGTCTTGAAGTCCTTCACGATCTGGACGAAGCCTCTGTCGCGAGAGCAAGGGAACTTGTAGATGCTAAGAAAGTGCATATTAGTGTGGCTGACACGCCACATAAACTCTATGTAAAGGCTTCTGTAAAATGCATTTCGCATTGTTCTTCGGCAGTCATCGAGGATGATCACGACAAGATTGTTGCCACTTTTTTCGACGACAAGATTATTTCTGGAATGCCTGGTGAGTCGCAGGGAGAAAGCGGGGACACTTCCGACAATAGGGAATATGGTCTCACAGTTAGGGAAATCTTCGATTTTGCCCGTACAGTGGATTATGAGGACATAAAGTTCATTCTTGAATCCAGGGATTTGAATCTTGCCCTTGCCAAAGAGGGCCTGTCTGGTGACTATGGGCTGAAAGTAGGCAAGACTGTGCTTGCTGATATCAACCGTGAGGTCTATGGAAGGGATTTTATGTCTTTTGCTATGGCGATGACAGCTGCTGCTTCTGATGCGAGGATGGCTGGATGTACTCTTCCTGCTATGAGCAATTCCGGAAGTGGAAATCAGGGGATAACGGTCACGATGCCGGTTATTTCATATAGTCTGCGTTATCCCGTTGATGATGAAAAACTTGCGAGAGCATTGACTATCAGTCATCTGGTAGCAATACACATCAAGAGTTATCTTGGAAAACTGTCTGCATTGTGTGGCTGTGTAGTGGCTTCTACAGGAGCTTCCTGCGGAATCGTATATTTGCGTAACGGAGGTTATGAACAGATTTGTGCCGCCATAAAGAATATGATAGGAAACATAACCGGTATGGTATGTGACGGGGCGAAAGTCGGATGCGCGATGAAAGTCGCATCGGGAGTTTCCAGTGCAATCCAGTCTGCAGTCCTCGCTCTTGACGGAACCTGCATTTCAGAGCACGACGGCATCATAGAAAAAGACATTGAAAAGACAATCAGGAATCTGGGCCAGATAGGTTCTGTGGGAATGCAGAAGACAGATAATCTCATACTCGACATAATGGTGTGCAAATAACCGCTATCCCTTATGAAACAATAAAAACATATCCCGCGAAACGCCTGTCATACGGCATTCCGCGGGATTCATTTTTGTCCTTGAGGAATTACTCTGCTGGAGAGATTGCACCCATTGGGCAAGCGTCAGCGCAAGTTCCGCAATCTACACAAAGAGCAGGATCGATCTTGTAGATATCACCCTCTGAAATAGCGCCCTGTGGGCATTCTCCGATACAAGTACCGCAAGCAACGCAGTCTTCTGAAATTTTGTAAGCCATTTTTGTTATAATTTAAAGTGTTGTTTATTATCGATAATCCACTCTATCCGCCCAAAACGGATATCAACGCAAAGTTAGAGCATAAATTTGAATAATCAAAGTCTTTATTATTATCTTTGTCACTCAAAGTAAGAATGTGATGAAGAAAGTATTCAGTGTTATTTGCCTATCAATGGCGCTATGCCTGTTAAGCTCAGGTGTGATGACGGCACAGGTGAGTTTCGAAGGAGTGGCTGAGTTTGACCGTTCTGTCTATGATTTCGGAGATGTCCAACTCAAAAGTGGTCCCCTTTCCTGTACTTTTACTTTAAAAAACATAAGTTCAAAGCCAATAGTTATTTATAATGTGTCTTCTTCTTGTGGTTGTACGGATGTGAAATGGACAAAGGAACCGGTCGCCCCTGGGAAGACGGCAGTGATATCTGCAACATATTCTAATGATGAGGGACCATATCCGTTCGACAAAAGCCTGACGGCATACATTTCTGATATAAAAAGACCTGTGGTCTTGAAACTGAGGGGAGTTTGCCACGAGACGATGAAACCTCTGACGGAACTGTATCCGGTGAGATTCGGTTCCTTGGGTATGAAATCAGCTGAGTTGAAGTGCGGTAACTTGGAGGCAGGAGGAAGCAAGTCGAATGCAGTTACAGTTGCGAATCTTTCGGATAAACCTTTAAAAGTTGTTTTTGCAGATTTGTCGGATGGCTTGTCGATTTCGGTGTCGCCCAATCCCATTCCAAAGGGGACAGTGGCTACTCTTTCATTTATGGTGAAGGCTGTTGATGGGCTATGGGGCAGGAATTATTATTATGCGACTCCTGTGACAGATGGAACTAAGTCTGCAAAAAATATTCAGATAGAGGCTTTTACCAAAGACAGTTTCCCGGAAATGACATCTGCACAAAAGGCTGCGGCCCCGAGACCTATGTTCGAAACAAGCACATTTTCCGTTGGAAAGATAAAGGCTGGGAAAAAGATACGCGCGGAATGGAAATTCAAGAATTCCGGAAAGGAGACTCTCCTTATAAGAAAAGTTGATGCAGATTGCAAGGCATCCCGTCTTTCATCAGATCCTTCTGTGCCGGCCGGTGGGTCAGGAACTGTTGTCGCTGACATTGATACATATAATTTTCCAAAGGGTGAACTGCTTGTGATTGTGACCCTTACAACAAATTCCCCGTCAAGACCTATAGTCAACCTGTTCATTTCCGGTTGGATAGAATAAAATTGAACTTATGATGATACACATTTTGGCTGATGTTCTGAGGAACGCGATTCTCATCACCGGGCTTGTGGTGATAATGATGATGATGATTGAAAGCCTGAACATTGAATCACGCGGCAAACTGTTTTCCGGTCTGAAAGGCAGTCGTCTCGGACAGATTCTGCTCTCCGCCCTTCTTGGGTCCGTACCAGGATGTATGGGAGGTTTTGCAACAGTTTCCCTATATACCCACAGGATGGTGAGTTTCGGAGCCCTGGTGGCTATGATGATAGCCTCTTCCGGAGATGAAGCATTCGTAATCCTGGCTATGATGCCGGACAAGGCTATGTGGATATTCCTGATCCTCTTTGCAGTGGCTGTGGTCATAGGTTTCATTGTGGATGTAATTGCAGACAAAATCCGCGAGAAAAATGGTTCGGATTACGAAACTGTATGTGCAGCTTCCGGATGTGAGGATGCTTATGAAGTCCATAAGGACGATGAACACCTACCAGGAGAAAAGAGGAAGGTTCATTTCGGGTGGAAAAGAATCGTGATGCTTGCCGGGGTGAGCATTTTTATAGCTGCCCTTGCCACTGGACGGCTGGAGCACGAGCATAATCACGGTGACGGTCACCACGATGACGAGTCTGAAATCCATTCAGTTGAGGAACACCATCATTCGCAGGAAGTTTCAGAAGGCAGGACTTTTCACATTGACTTGTTGAGCGAAGAATGGATGAATGTGCTATTTGCTTGCCTGAGCGTTATCGTATTGGTGGTCCTCCTTGTCGGGACAGACCATTTCATAGAGGAACATTTGTGGAATCATATTGTCAAAAAACATCTGCTTAGCATATTTTTGTGGACTTTCGGTGTATTGGCGTTCATAAGCATAGGACTGCAGTATGTTGACATCAGCAGTTGGATAAGCGGGAATACGGCACTTATGATTCTGCTGGCCACAGTTGTGGGCATAATCCCGGAATCCGGTCCGCACCTTATATTCGTAACGTTGTATGCAAGTGGAATCGTGCCTCTTCCGGTGCTGCTTGCAAGTTGTATTTCACAGGACGGACACGCCTCCCTTCCGCTTCTTGCGGAAAGCAAGGGGGGATACCTCCGGGCTAAGGCTGTAAATTGTGTAGTTGCCCTCGTAGTGGGATTCGTATCAATGCTTTTTGTTTAATCGGAAATAATTTATACTTTTGCACCGAATGTCGTCATTTAAGACGGCAGAATTGATATGACGAAAAGATTTTTGACCATTGTATCACCGCTTCTCATAGTGATTGCGGCAGTTGTCGGATGTACGAAATCCGACAACGGTAAATTCACGATATCCATTGATCCTGCCATTGAAGAGGTTATTGATACACAGCCTCTTACCAAAGCACTTACAAGTGAGCAGATTGAAACATTCACAGTTGCTGTTGAGGGGACGGAAATAAAAGGTCCGTATTCTGAATTGTCTGGTAAGGAATTTACGCTGCCGGCGGGCAATTATGTGGCCACAGCTGAGAGTATTTCTGTTAATGATGCGGAAGCAGGTTATGGAAAAACAAGATATTCCGGTAGTCAGTCTTTTGGTATTACATCATTGGCAAAAACGCAGGTTATTACGATTTCTTGTTCCGTAGCGAATTGCGCGGTCTCTGCAGTGCTTGAAGAATCTTTCAAAGGCGTTTTTGACGAAGGTTCCACGACGGTGATCGTTGCCGAGGATGCTTCATTCTCTACCAGGGCTCTTGACATCCTTTCTGGAACGACAACGAATACAGCCTGGTATTCAGCCGGCAAATCCCTTTCGGTTCGGGTATCTACAAAAAAGACGGGAGCTACTGAGCAGATATCTTACCAGACTGCATCCTTTGTTTCTGAACCTGGAAAATCATATACTCTTACAATTTCAAAATCTGATACTACAACTGGAGGTCTTACGCTTAAGGTGGATTCTTCTGATGTCACCACCGGAGATTTTCTGTCAATGAAATCTTTTGTTCTTACTGAAATCAAAGAGGATAACTGATTTATTTTTTGCAGATATCCCAAATTGTCATTACATTTGCAAATTATGTGGAAATTAATGATTTGCAAACTTTAATATATTGGAATATGCGTAAGCGTTTTTTGCAGTTTTTGATGTGTGCGGCAGTCGTGATTTCTCTTGGCTCCTGCGCTACATACAAAAATATCACCTACTTCCAGGACAGGCTTGTGGACCATCCGGAACAAATCGACCAGCAGGCCGGTATTCTTATTCAGCCGAAGGATATGCTTTCGATCGTAGTGTCAAGCAAGAATCCCCAGGCTGTCGCAATTTTTAACTTACCGGTGGTTAGCTATCAGGCCGGTTCCGAGATTATGGGTACTTCAGCAACCCAACGCTTGCTCGGTTATGTCGTTGACAATAACGGGCAGATTGATTTTCCAGTTCTTGGCAAGCTTGATGTGGCAGGACGTACCCGTTGGGATCTTTCCGAATTCATCAAGAAGGAGCTTATTGAAAGGGGACTTCTTCTCGATGCCGTCGTAACGGTCGAATTTATGAACTTCAAGATTTCCGTGTTGGGAGAGGTGAACTCTCCAGGAACTTATACCATTGACGGAGACAAGGTTACAATTCTTCAGGCTTTAAGTCTTGCCAAAGACCTTACAATTTTTGGAAACAGGGAGAATGTCTCTGTCATCAGGGAAAAGGATGGGCAGAGGGTTATATACGAAGTTAACCTCTGTAACGTGGATATGTTCAAATCTCCTGCATATTACCTTCAGCAGAACGACATCGTTTATGTTGAGCCTAACGATGTCAAGGTAAAACAGTCAACCTATGACGACAAAAGTATGAGGATTACCAGTATTGCCCTCTCGTCAGGCTCTATCCTCGTTTCGATTGCGGCTCTCGTCGTTAATATCATCAGCAGCAACAGATAGCCCACTATAACTTTTTGAATTATGGCAGAGAATATTAGCAATCAGCCTTTATCAACTAAAGAAGAAGAATCCACAATCCAGCTTAGGGATATATGGGAAATGTTTTGGGCATACAAGTGGTGGTATGTGGCAACTGTTGTTGTCGCACTTTTCGTAGCAGCCCTCTATTTGTATCGTACACCAGTGACATACAACAGGACAGCGAAAGTCATCATTGACGAGAGCGAGCAGGACGCAATGACCCGCAGCCTTACGATGGCAACCTCCGGAATGATGCGTAT
>JBJEBO010000090.1:0-3917 GCA_051870155.1 Candidatus Cryptobacteroides sp. | reverse complement strand
ATAATAGTTAAGCAATTTATAGATTTTCTATTTTAAATTGAATATTAATTGCCTGTCAATCAATAATTTGACAGGCAATTTTCATAATTGTTAATAACTTTTTTCGAGCGATTATTAACATCGGCGATATAATTATACTATATTTGTCGTCCGGTTACATACAACCACACCGGAAGAATTACAGCATAAAACATACAACCTTGCCATTCCGCATCGCAAGATGTGGGAATAGGATTTAACACACAATATCACTATGGTACAAAAGGTCATCAAACGCGACGGCAGAGTCGTTCTGTTCGATAAGAAGAAAATCATTGACGCGGTCACCAAGGCTATGGATGTGACTGAAGACGGAGAGGATATCGTCCTCGCTGCCGAAATTGCCGCTGCAATCTCCAAAATAGACAAGGAGAGTATGAGCGTGGAGGAAATCCAGGACCACGTAGAAATGGAGTTGATGAACAGCCCTCGCAAGGAAGTCGCAAAGAAATACATCGCATACAGGAACCAGAGGAATCTTGCGAGAAAGGCAAAATCGCGCGAGATTTTCCAGGAAATCATAGAGGCTCAGGCGACCGACATCACCCGAGAGAATGCCAATATGAACGCCGACACCCCTGCGGGAATGATGATGAAGTTCGCATCCGAATCGACGAAGTCATTCGTTGACGAGTGCCTTCTGTCTGAAGATGTGAAAGAAGCCGTGAAGAACGGATACATCCATATCCACGACAAGGACTATTATCCTACAAAGAGTCTCACCTGCGTCCAGCACCCTCTCGACAAGATCCTTAAGAACGGTTTTTTCGCAGGTCACGGGGAATCAAGGCCGGCAAAGAGGATTGAGACTGCGAGCATCCTCGGCTGTATCTCTATGGAGACCGTACAGAACGAGATGCACGGAGGTCAGGCTATACCTGCATTCGACTTCTATATGGCGCCTTTCGTAAGAAAGACCTTCCAGGAGGAACTTGAGAAATTGGGTGAGCTCAACGGAGTGGACTACAGCCACCTCTACAATGCTCCTATAGACGACTATATAAAAAGGGACCTCCTCGGAATCCAGGGTGAGGAAAGGATTATCCAGCACGCTATCAATATGACAGTGAGCAGGGTACACCAATCAATGGAGGCATTTGTCCACAATATGAACTCCATCCATTCAAGAGGTGGAAACCAGGTGGTATTCAGCTCCATCAACTACGGAACAGACACATCTGCAGAGGGCCGCTGTGTAATTAGGGAAATCCTCAACACCACATACGAAGGAGTAGGTAACGGCTCCACAGCCATCTTCCCTATCCAGATTTGGAAGAAAAAGAGAGGCGTAAGCTACCTTCCTGAGGACAAGAACTACGACCTCTACAAATTTGCCTGCAAAGTGTCTGCAAGACGCTTCTTCCCTAACTTTGTCAACCTTGACGCCCCGTTCAACAGGCACGAGCTCTGGAGGGCGGACGATCCTGAAAGATTCCAGTATGAGGTTGCAACTATGGGATGCCGCACAAGGGTATTTGAAAACAGGTTCGGACCGAAGACTTCAATTGGAAGGGGTAACCTTTCATTCACAACTATAAATATCGTAAGGCTCGCCATCGAGTGTATGGACATCGAGGACAAGAATGACAGGATTGCTACATTCTTCCACAAACTCGATTGGGCTCTTGACATCACCGCAAAACAGCTTTGTGAAAGATTCAATTTCCAAAAGACCGCCCTCAAGAAGCAGTTCCCTCTCCTTATGGGAGCTCTCTGGATTGGCAGCGAAAACCTCGGAGAAAACGACTCAATTGAGTCCGTAATCAATCAGGGAACCCTCGGAATCGGATTCATCGGTCTTGCTGAGGCTCTCATCGCCCTCACCGGCAAGCACCACGGAGAATCTCCAGAAGCGCAGGAGCTCGGTCTGAGAATCGTCACCTATATGAGGGACAAGGCCAATGAGTATTCAGAGAAGTTCCAGCACAACTTCAGTGTACTCGCTACCCCTGCGGAAGGTCTTTCCGGACGCTTCACCAAGATGGACAAAAAGAAATTCGGCGTGCTCCCTGGCATCACAGACAAGGAATATTATACAAACTCCAACCACGTTCCTGTATATTACCACTGTACTCCTAAGCACAAGGCAGAAATTGAGGCACCTTACCACGACCTCACCAGGGGCGGTCACATCTTCTATGTGGAAATTGATGGTGATGCAACCCACAATCCGGAAGCTATTATGGCAATCGTGGATTTGATGGACAAATATAACATCGGTTACGGTTCAGTGAACCACAACAGGAACAGATGTATGGACTGCGGTTTTGAAAATGCAGACAGCGACCTTGAGGAATGTCCTCACTGCCACAGTCACAACATCGACAAACTTCAGAGAATCACAGGATATCTTGTAGGTACCACAAGCAGGTGGAACAACGCAAAACTTTCTGAACTTCAGGACAGGGTTGTCCACAAATAAAAAATGGATTCATCAAATACAATCAGAATACTTGACGTGCTGGAGGAAACTATGGCTGACGGGCCGGGCCTCCGCACGTCAATTTATTGTGCCGGGTGTCTCCACCATTGCCCCGGCTGTCACAATCCCCAATCCTGGGCTATGGACGGAGGCAGAGAGGTGTCCATCGATGAACTTTTGGAAACCGTGCTTTCCGACGAATTCAGCAATGTCACATTTTCCGGGGGCGATCCTTTCTATCAGGTGGAAGCCTTCACCGAACTGGCAAGACGCATAAAGGAAAAATCCGGCAAGACAATATGGTGCTACACCGGATTCACTTATGAGGAAATAATTGCAGACGAACGTCTTTCAATGCTTCTTCCTTATATAGACGTGCTTGTTGACGGTCCGTTCATCCTTTCTCTAAGAGACACTGAACTTCTGTTCAGGGGAAGCTCCAATCAGAGAATCATTTATCTCCATGGGGCTCCTGAAGATGACTCTATTCCAGGGACTGTGGACGTAATATCTGCGAAATAAAACGGTTCTTGGCTGTTGTGTTCTCATAGACCTCGTCTATAGGGCACTCCGTACACCATCCGCCTCCAAGAAGGACATATTCAAGAGAGGCTTTGAACTTGTGTCCGTTTTCGCACTCCCACTCAAAAATAGCTCCCCTGGTGCCGAGAGACTGCTCCGGACCGATAAACCTTCCTCCCCTGAATTCGGCTGCTTTCTTGACAGCATCCGCATCCAAATCATAGATATTGGCAGATTCATCGTAGCCGTGGTCGAGTTTTACCACCTCACCTTTTTCCCGGGCAACTTCGAAGTCTTTCTCAAAATACGGTGGAACAACTGATTCCCAAAACTTTATGGACTCATATTTTTCCATTGAACCATAGAACGCCTCCATCTTGGCAACATCATTCTCCACCCACCACTGAGTTCCGTACTCCTTGGCATAGGCGTATGGTTTCATAAACATCTTCACAATCGGAGCCGGAGCGAGGAAAGCGAGAGAATAAAACCAAGGCAAAGATTTTTTCAATCTCTTGAAATAATCATCCAAAGACATATTTTCCCTGAAATGGAGACAGTTGTCCAGGATATCTGAATCAGTGTACCACATTCCGTGAAAATTCTGGGTCGCAAACCATTGAGGTTCAAAGATTTTCTCAGGACCTGGCAATCCGAGTGCCGAAAGCAATCTTTGTTCGAACTCATAATTCGTCATCCTGTACTGGGGACCGCTGCTGATATTGTAAAAACGGTTCCAGAACTCTTCGGGTACATAATCCTCCACGACATTGGCAAGCAGTCTTCCTGAATCCTCTATCGTAGCCCATTCCAGCATTCCGGCAACGGGGACGTGGAAAGCAGTAGGGTTCAATGCCTTCAGAATACCTGGATACAAGATTCCAGACTGGCGGAGGGATACCCATTTCTTAATTCCGGAATCCACTATCACCTT
>JBJEBO010000089.1:0-3923 GCA_051870155.1 Candidatus Cryptobacteroides sp. | reverse complement strand
CTGTGAGATACTCTCCTTCATCGGCCCTTTTTGTGCCCGGACTGCCGCCCTTAATGAAAATGCAACTTCCCACGAAAGTTGCTGAATAACTGATTCCTGTGACTGAGGTGAATGTTTTGTTTTCATTTACGTATGCTACCACCTTCTGCCATATTTCCTCTCCGCTGCATTCGCGGAAGGCTTCATTTATTATCATTTTCCTTTCCATAGCGATTTTTTACAGGAATGATCTTTTGCAAATATATGCCAAATATTTTTCATTCTGTCGCAAGGAATATGAAAATAAATTAACTGCTTCAAATTTGGATAAGATTTTCGAGGATAGATTGGTTTTCGAAGAGTGAGTTTAGCGGTGCTAAATGACCGATGAGAAAATCAATATAGACCGGAAAGATATCCAAAGGTGAAGCAGGTAATTTTTTGAAGATTCCTAAATATTTCCTAAATTGCACAATCTTATTAAACCCGGATTTTCAGATGAAGATCAATGTGCAATCAGAGATAGGGGTGCTCGACGCAGTCCTTCTCCATACACCGGGGGCTGAAGTTGAAAATATGACCCCCCAGAATGTACAGAGGGCCTTGTACAGCGACATATTGAATCTCTCCATTGCGAGACAGGAATACCGTCAGTTGTCAGGGGTTCTGGAAAAGGTCGCAAAAGTGTATCAGGTACGCGACCTTCTCGTGAAAGTACTTGACGATAACCAGGCAAGAGTCGAACTAATACGACGTATATGCCTAACTGAAGACCTTCCCGATTATTATGACATCCTTATGGCAATGTCATCCGCCGATTTGGCAAGGGTTCTGATTGAAGGTCTTCCGGCAAAGGTGAACACGCTCACCGCCTATATGCGCAACGAATATTACGCGCTCTATCCCCTATATAATTTCTATTTCACCCGCGACGCAGCCGTCACCATAGGCGACAGTGCCTTGATTTGCAATATGGCGAACAAGGTGAGGGTGCGCGAGTCCCTGATTATGGATGCAATTTATCGCAGCAGCGGCTGTTTTGATTGTCAGGTGATTGACTCCAACGACTTCCATCCGCACGGCGCTCCTGTGCGCATTGAGGGCGGGGACATCCTTGTGGCTCGTGAGGATATCCTTATTATAGGTAACGGGATGAGGACCAGCACACAGGGAATCGATTTCATAACTGAGCGTTTCAGAAGAAAGAACAGCACAGGTAAATTCAATATAATAGTGCAGCAGCTTCCATCCGAGCCGGAGTCTTTTATCCATCTTGATATGGTATTTACTTTCCTTGACAGGGATAAATGTATGGTTTTCAATCCTTTGATTATGGAAAGCAACCAATATCAGACCGTCCAGATAACCATCGATGACGGGGAGGTGACAGGAATAAAACCTGTTCCGGGAATATTGAAGGCGTTGAAGAAGCTTGGGATGGAGCTTGAGCCTGTTGTCTGCGGAGGTGCGGATGAATGGGACCAGGAGAGGGAGCAGTGGCACAGCGGGGCGAATTTTTTCGCATTTGCCCCGGGAAAGGTGCTTACTTATGCGAGAAATATCCACACGCTTGAGGAACTGGACAAGGCGGGATTCCAAATTATGACGGCTGATGATTTTATTGTGAGGGCGGAGGCATTCGGAATACCCGGGGAGCCGGTGCGTGATTTCACGCCGCTTGGAATCTCGGGACCTGTGGCAATCACGATTTCAGGGTCGGAATTGCCGCGCGGAGGCGGAGGCGCAAGATGTATGACAATGCCGCTCAGCCGCCGGCCTGTGGAATGGTAAATTTGTAAGATTCCTAAAATTAAGGAATATATATGATTCATATAAAATTGACTGACAATAGTCAGAGACGATTGGTCTATTATCTGGCGATGGAGGAATATATCGCCAAGGAGACCTCTCTCAAAGAAGCTTTTTTCTTGTGGCAGGTGCCCCCGACAGTGATTTTCGGAAGAAATCAGGTGATGGAGGCGGAAGTGAACCTGTCCTGGTGTGAAGAGAACAAGGTTCAGGTCTATCGCCGTAAGAGCGGAGGAGGCTGCGTATATTCCGACTTTGGAAACGTGATGATATCTTATGTGACCGATGGTGCCGGGGTTTCCGATGTGTTTCAATATTATCTCGAGAAACTTTCGGAGGTCTTGCGTTCATTCGGTGTGAATGCGGCCCCGTCGGGAAGGAATGACATCCTGATTGACGGAAGGAAGGTGTCGGGAAATGCGTTCTGGCAATTGCCTGGAAGGGCTATAGTCCACGGCACGTTGCTTTATGACACCGATTTCGAGGCTATGCAGAAGGCGATTACTCCTTCCGAGTCAAAAATCAGGAGCAAAGGGGTGAATTCCGTTCGGCAACACGTGGTGAATCTGCGCGAAGTGCTTCCGGAAGCGACCGGAATAGCAGATGTGGAACAATTGAAATCCCGTCTGATAGAGGCATTTGCAACATCTGAATATGTGCTTTCTCCGGAAGAGGAGGCGAGGGTGGCTGAGATTGAGAAGACCTATCTCGATGAAGATTTCTTCAGGGGTGCAAACCGCAAATATTCTGTGGAGAGGGAAGGAAAGATTGCAGGAGTAGGAGAGTTTACAGTGAATATAGACCTTTGCGACAATTTGATAACTTCTGTGGACCTTCGCGGCGATTTCTTTGCTTCGGGTCTCACTCAGGATATCTCAGGCACTCTTACAGCCTGGCTGGAGGGGAGTCCTCTCGAAGAGGGCTCATTCAAAAGAAGACTTATAAACGCCGATCTTCCGTCTTTGGTGAAAGGACTTGAGACGGAGGATTTCGTGCGTCTTGTTTTCCCGGACAAAAACAACTAAAACCAATTATATGGAAGAAGAATTGAAGAAAACCTGTCTGTATGACAGCCACGTCGCTCTTGGAGCACAGATGAGTCCGTTTGGCGGATTCATTATGCCTATACAGTACACCTCAATCACTCAGGAACATAATGCCGTCAGGGAGCACGCCGGAATGTTCGATGTTTCCCATATGGGAGAAATCGAAATCAGCGGACCTGATGCGGAAAGATTTGTAAACCACTTATTTACCAATGATGTCAGGGGTATTCCCGAGGGTAAGGTCCTCTACGGAATGATGCTTCGTCCTGACGGAGGTACTGTTGATGACCTCCTTGTTTACAAGGAATTCGCCGAAGACCGCTTTTTCCTCGTAGTGAATGCTGCCAACATAGCCAAGGATTATGAATGGATCTGCTCCCAAAGGGACGGTTTCGACGTTGTGATTGACAATCAGTCCGAATCCTGGGGAGAAATTGCCCTCCAGGGACCTGAGGCAGAGAAATTTGCCGTTGAAGTCCTCGGATTGCCTGAGGTGGCTCCGCTTGAGTTCTACACTTATGTGGAGACTTCTTGGAACGGTGTGAGGATGATTGCAAGCCGCACCGGCTACACGGGAGAGGACGGATTCGAGTTCTACTGCACTCCTGAGGCTATCGTCCAGATTTGGAACAAACTCCTTGAGGCCGGGGTTGCACCTTGCGGGCTTGGTTGCCGCGACACCCTCCGTTTCGAGGCTGGACTTCCTCTCTACGGGCACGAACTTGCTGATGACATCACTCCAGTGGAGGCTGGTCTGGGGATGTTCGTGAAGGTTGACAAGCCAGAGTTTATAGGCAAGGATGCCATCGTGGCTCAGAAAGCTGCCGGAATCACGAGGAAGATTGTAGGAATCGAGCTCGAAGACAAGGCCATCCCTCGCGGAGGTTATCCTGTCGAGGTAGATGGGCGCCAAGTGGGAACCGTTACCACTGGATATCGTTCAATATCCACAGACAGAAGTGTTTGCGTGGCAATGGTCGAAAAACCATATACTGAACTCGGAACGGCGGTGGAAATCCGGATTCGCAAGAAAGTGTTCCCTGGCAAGGTATGCAAGAAGAGATTTTATCAAACCAAGTATAAAAAATA
>JBJEBO010000088.1:0-3924 GCA_051870155.1 Candidatus Cryptobacteroides sp. | reverse complement strand
ACTCCTCGGCAATAAACATCCTCGTTACGGATTCGCGCAAGGACTGGACAGGAATGAACAGCCTGATAATTGGAGAACTTAAACGCTTTGCAAAACAGGACAATATTTGTGTCGTATTGAACAATAGCGACATAGACACCGTAGGTTCATTCACAGGTATGCTTCCTCCTTTCAGCAGGCTTCATAAATTGAGATTCACGTTCTGGAATCTCGGAGTGGACAACAAAGCATAGCGGCAATGTCAGAGAAATGGAAAACCGCGATTATTTGGATGGTCGCTTCCGTCCTTACAGTGGCGATCTCCATTCTTGTGGCTTTCGGTAAGATTCCGGTTGCTGCCGTCCTCTGCCTTGCACCCATCGTGGGTCTGGCAGTGGCAAAGGCATTCGATGACAGGATGCTCTCCCTTTCTTTCATCCTGCTCGCCGATTTTTCAATTCCGGTACTCGAACACTATATCAACGGAATGTCGATAGGTCTCCTTATGGACTTTATGATTGTATTCAACATAGTGGTCCTCGCCTGTTCGTCCTTCAACGGAATCAAAAGCAGCAACAAAATCACTCTCGACCTTCTGATTGCCATCGGGATATGGCTTATGTACTGCATAGTGGAGGTGTTCAATCCGAATATGAGGAGCATTGGAGTGTGGCTCTCCGCAGTGCGTAGTATGGCTCTATATTTCTTCACAGTCACGATTATAGTCGAACTTGCAGTCACCGATTTCAAGAAGATGATGACAATATTGAGGATATGGTCGGTATTCGTCATTGTAGCCTTCATCAAGGTGATTTACCAGAAATATGTCGGATGGACCCCTGGCGACAAATTCTTCCTGAATGTACTCGACGGAAAAAGGACGCATCTCATCTATTATGGAACCAGATATTTCTCCATCTTCTCCGACGCGGCGAATTTCGGAGGTTCTATGGGAATGGCGGTGGTGGTATTTGCCATAGCGGGACTGCACGGCAGAAACTTGGGAGAAAGCATCTACTTTTTCTCCGTGGCTGCTTGCGCCTGCATCGGAATGTTTCTTTCCGGAACGAGGAGCGCACTTCCGGTGCCAGTAGCAGGAATAATGGCATATCTCGTCCTTATCAAGGATTACAAAAAGATGATTCCGATAGGCGTCGTCTGCGCTGTGGCGGTGGGAGTGCTTGCTTTCACGGAAATCGGACAGAGCAACACCTATATAAGAAGGGCTAGAACGGTTTTCCACAGGGAGGAAGACCTGTCTTATCAGGTCCGAAAGGAAAACCAAAGGGCACTCAGGGGCTATATGAAAGAACTTCCGTTCGGCAACGGCTTGGGAATGAGTGCAGGAAGAGCACAGCGCAACGGGGACTACTCCCCTCTGACCTATTATCCTACGGACTCTTGGCTTGTGCAGCTATGGGTAGAAACCGGAATAGTGGGATTGCTGCTATACCTTTCTATAATGGGCTATGTTTTCTGCAAAGGGGCATATATCATCTTTTTCAAATTGAAAAATCGCAGGCTCGCAGGAATCTGTGCAGGGCTCCTGTCCGGGATTATGGGACTTTTCGTGATGTCCACCAACAACGAGGTGTTCACTCAGTTCCCGAACAGCATATTGGTCTATGTATCAATAGCTCTGATATTTATAAGTCCACAATTAGAAACAACAATGCAGGAAGATGAATAAAATGGTATCATTCATAAGCGTCAATTATAACGGCCTGGAACAAACAACCGATATGATACGTTCCATCATCCGGAACGTACATTCGTGCAGCTGGGAAATCATCGTCGTGGACAACGGTTCGAGGGAGAACGAGGCTGCTTTGCTCAAGAAGGATTTTCCGCAGATAAAAGTTGTGCGCAGCGAAGTGAACCTTGGCTTTGCAGGGGGGAACAATCTCGCATTGGAGCACGCCTGTGGAGACTATCTGTTCTTTATAAACAATGACACGGAAATCCTCGGAGACAACATTGACAAACTATGCAAGGCATTGGAGGATAATCCTGAAGCAGGAATTGTCTGTCCGAAGATTTGTTTCTTCTCGGACAAATCCATAATACAATATGCCGGATACACGCCGATGGTGGGTTTTAGGATGAGAAACGAGATGGTCGGCTACGGGCAGAAGGACGACGGGAGCTTTGACAAAGCCGGGTTCACTGCTTTCCCGCACGGGGCGGCTATGATGGTGCGCAGGGAGGCTTTGAAGGAGACCGGTCCGATGCCCGAAATGTATTTCCTTTATTATGAGGAACTTGACTGGGCGCTTATGTTTGCACGCAAAGGATGGAAGGTGTATTTTGAGCCGTCCTGCACCATATATCATAAGGACAGTATGACAACCCGAAGATTCGGTCCAGTATTCACCTATTATATGACACGCAGCCGCCTGATTTTCGCCGAGAGGAATCTTGAGGGGGCGCAAAAGCGGAAGTCCATATTGTTTACACGATATGTGGCATCGGCCAAAAGTTTAGTAGTCAACATCCTGCACGGACGGTTCGATTCGGCGTCTGCCGTCCTGAGGGCTAACCTTGACTTTATAAAAATGAAAAAAGAAGGGGAAATATGCTAATTGCACTTCACATCATATTAATTGTGCTGTTTGTCGTTCCTGCCGCATATTATTTCATTTTCGCGGTGGCGGGACGGATTGCTGCGCGACGGGGGAATACGAGCCAGACAGATGCCTGTGCATCAGATGACAATTCTATTGCAAACTATAGCCATTTCTGCATACTGATTCCTGCATATAAAAGCGACGGATTCATAATGTCCACTGTCCAGGCGGCGTTGGACCAGGATTATCCAAAGGATAAATATAGAGTCCTCGTAATCTCAGACAGGATGACATCGCAGACTGAAGACCTCATCAGGAAAGCCGGGGCCGAGGTCCTGACAGTGCACTTCGAAAACAGCACCAAGGCTGCTTCCCTATGCGCAGCGGCAGAACATCTCGGTGCCGGAGCGGCTGACTATGTGGCAATCCTTGATTCGGACAATATTGTTGAACGGACATTCCTTAGTAGGATGAACAATGCTTTGAAAGGAAGGGATGTTGCCATTCAGGGACATAGGTGCGCAAAAAATTCTGATACTCCAATCGCCGTTGCGGACGGTATTTTCGAGGAGGTCAACAATCTGGTGTTCAGGGAAGGACATTGCGCATTGGGAATTTCATCGGCTCTGATTGGTTCCGGAATGGCTCTTCCATACGGATGGTTCGTGGAAAATGCTCCGGGATTTGTGACTGCGGGAGAGGATAAAGAGATGGAACTGAAACTCTTGAAAGATGGTATTTTCGTGGAATATGCCCGTGAGATAAACATCCTTGATGAGAAGACACGCAGCATTGAGAATCTCCAGAAACAGAGGCTACGCTGGCTGACATCGCAATATTATCTGATAGGAAAGGCATTGAAAGAATTTCCTCAGGTTAAATTAAAGGCCGGATATGCCGACAAACTGATTCAATGGGCGTTTATCCCAAGAATCCTTCTAATTACAGGCCTTCCATTGATCGCCATTATCACAATGATTACTGGGTCGAAATTTATGACGGTATATGTCGCCACCACGGTCCTGCTATATGCAGGGATAGTCCTTGGAATCCCTTCTTGGGTGAAGATGAAGGACTTATGGAATATATGCCTTATGATACCACGGATGATTGCAGCTACTATCAAAAATATTTTTGCCAAGAAATTGGATAAGGACAAATTCATTCACACAGACCACCCATGAGAATAGCAATTGAAGCACAACGCATTTTCCGACGCAGCAAGCACGGAATGGACTTCGTGATTTTGGAAATTATACGCTGCCTCCAGAAGATTGACCACAAGAACGAATACTGGGTGTTCACCGCACCAGGAGAAGACGTGTGCCTGGAAGAAACCCCGAATTTCCATATAGAAGTCCTCGGGAGCAGATTCTAT
>JBJEBO010000087.1:0-17308 GCA_051870155.1 Candidatus Cryptobacteroides sp. | reverse complement strand
AGATAGATTAGGAGCAATGGTTTCTTGGATTTTATACCTATATTTGCAAATTCAAACTCGAAGATATGGGAAGAAAGAAACAGGAAATCATTCTTGAAAACATAACGGTAGAATCTGTGGCAGCTGAAGGAAAGGCACTGGCTCACGTTGACGGGACGGTGCTTTTCATTCCATTCGCAGTACCGGGAGACATAGTTGACGTTAAAGTCACGAAGAAGAAAAAAAATTATATGGAAGGCTATATCCTGAGGATAGTCCAGCCATCAGAACACAGGATGGAACCTTTTTGCAGTCATTTCGGCATCTGTGGAGGCTGCAAATGGCAGCCACTGCCATACGAAATGCAGCTTGAGGCCAAAAGGCAGCAAGTGTATGACCAACTTGTCAGAATCGGTCATCTGGATGTGCCGGAAGTAATGCCGACACTTGCCTCGGAGAAAACAGAGTTTTATCGCAATAAATTGGAATTCACATTCTCCAGCAGGAGATGGCTTCTTGATGGAGAGAATCCTGATGAGATTCCACCAGACCAGCGTTGCGGCTTGGGCTTCCACGTTGGCAAATTCTTCGACAAAGTGCTTGACATAGAAAAATGTTGGCTCCAGGACTCCCCTTCCAATGAAATCCGTCTGTTTATCAAGGATTTCGCAATAAAGAACGGTATTGAGTTTTTCAACATCAGGGAGCATACGGGCCTGCTTAGGAATATGTTCATAAGGACGACCGAAGCCGGTGATGTAATGCTGATAATCTGTTTCTATCGCAATGACAGACAATCGATTGAAAAACTGCTTGATGCCGTTGCCGAGAAGTTCCCACAGATTGTTTCCCTGTATTATGTAGTGAATGAGAAGGCTAATGACTCAATTGCAGACCAGAATTGCATACTCTATAAGGGACAAGATGCCGTCTATGAACAGATGGAAGGACTCAAATTCAAAATAGGGCCCAAGTCATTCTACCAGACCAATACCCGTCAGGCACTGAAACTGTATGAAACGGCAAGGAGATTCGCAGCCCTCACAGGCAAAGAAATCGTTTATGACCTATATACCGGAACCGGGACAATAGCCCAGTTCGTGTCTGGAGGGGCCTCCAAGGTCATCGGAATCGAATATGTTCCGGAGGCAATTGAAGATGCGAAAATCAACGCGGAAGCGAATGGAAT
The DNA here is from genome assembly GCA_051870155.1 of Candidatus Cryptobacteroides sp. Classification (GTDB taxonomy): domain Bacteria; phylum Bacteroidota; class Bacteroidia; order Bacteroidales; family UBA932; genus Cryptobacteroides. The sequence goes on along the minus strand of JBJEBO010000087.1, from coordinate 16,140 downwards.
CACCAACTGCACTTTCTATGCAGGTGATATGAAGGATATACTTACAGATGAATTCGTTGCAGAGAACGGACATCCTGATGTAGTCATCCTTGACCCTCCACGTGCCGGCATACATCCGGATGTGGCTTCGGTGATTCTTAATGCAGCACCTGAGCGCATCGTATATGTGAGTTGCAACCCTGCCTCCCAGGCCAGAGACCTTGAAATCCTCTGCCGTGACTATAAGATAGTTGCGGTTCAGCCTGTGGATATGTTCCCTCACACCCACCACGTTGAGAACGTCGTATCGCTTATACGCTTTTAATTGTGAATTATTTTTATAACTTTGCAAGGCTTTTGTATTTTTTAACATTATGACAATTCAAATACTTTTATTGATAGCCGGACTTCTGCTCATCCTTTTCGGGGCCAATTATTTGGTTGAAGGTTCATCAAGTGTAGCTAAGAAATCCGGCATCAGTGAATTCGTTATCGGACTGACAATCGTCGGAATCGGAACTTCCACCCCAGAGATGGTTGTAAGTTTTATGTCCGCTATCAAAGGCAACGCCGATATTTCAATAGGAAATATTGTCGGCTCGAACATTTTCAACACAATGTTGATTCTCGGGGTTACAGCTTTAATTTCGCCCCTTGTCATCACGAAGACCAATCTCAGGAGAGACATCCCGATGAACATAATAGCGACTATGCTCCTGATTCTTCTCGGATTGAACCAGACCATATTCGGAATCGGCTCTAATACCCTAAGTCGCATCGACGGTCTCATTCTGCTCTCGCTTTTCGCCTATTATCTCTATACATCATTCAAGAACGACTCTTCAGAAGATGAAGTTGAAGAAGAAGGCGGTGAAATCAAACTTTATTCCGGGCTTGTTTCCACAATAATGATTATTGGAGGACTTGCAGGTTTGATTTTCGGTGGCAGATTGTTTGTGAACTCAGCGACTGAAATAGCTACAATTCTCGGAGTTTCAGACGCATTCATAGCCATCACCGTAATGGCTGGAGGTACCTCCCTTCCTGAACTCGCCACGTGCATAGTTGCGGCGGCCAAGAAACGCGGACAGCTCGCCCTTGGCAACATCCTCGGTTCAAACATTTCAAACATACTCCTTATCCTCGGAGGATCATCACTGATTAATCCTCTGACTCTCAAAGGAATCACCCCAGTTGATTTTGGTACGATGCTGATTGGTTCAATATTCATCCTCGCCAGTGCATACCTGTTCCAGAAAAAGAAACTTGACAGGATAGAAGGCGCAATCCTCTTGCTGATGGAAGCAGGATATATGACTTGGCTGATCGCATCGATTTAAGATAAAACAATGTGCTTATGACCTTTAAACCAACAGATTATAGTCTTGTCGAAATCGCTACCGGCAAAACTTTCAAAGACAGTGGATGGGACCTCTCCGCCCCAGGAGCAGAAAAACCGTCACTCATCCGTGCAGAATACGCAAAAAAGACATTTGATCTCCGCAAGGACTTAGACGGATTTTATCAGTTTGCCGACTGGCTTCCAATCAAGAGAACTTTGGAACACTCGTCAAAACCTGTGACATACAAGAGCAAAGGTATGGCATCATACCTCGGTCTTGAAAATCTATACATCACATTTTCCGGTTATTATCCAGAAATCGGAGCCGAGATGGAGACCTGCTCATTCAAGGAAACCGAAGCTTATTCTGTGTGCGCAAGGCTGCCTGAAGGCTTTGGGAAGGTGCTTACGGTGGCTTCAGCAGGAAACACTGCAAGGGCTTTTGCAAAAGTTTGCTCTGACAACAACATTCCGCTTCTTCTTGCAATTCCTTATGACAATATCAATGCCCTGTGGTTTACAAAACCGCTGAACGACTGCGTGAAGATAATAGCTTCTCCGGCAGGATCGGATTATTTCGATGCGATTTCTCTTGCGGACAAAGCCTGCAAATCACCTCTTTTCCTTGCAGAAGGAGGTGCAAAGAACATAGCCCGAAGAGACGGAATGGGTACCACCCTCCTTTCTGCCGTTTCTGTGACAGGAAGAATTCCGGATGCATATTTCCAGGCTATCGGAAGCGGTACGGGAACAATAGCTGTCTGGGAGAACAACCTCAGACTCATTCAGGATGGAAGATATGGAAACCACAAAATGAAACTCTATCCGTCCCAGAATGATCCGTTTACAATAATGTATGATTCTTGGCAGAATAAATCGAGGGAACTTGTGCCTTTCAGCCCTGAGCACGCAAGATATTGCGCAAAAGTGATTGACGCAAAGGTGCTTTCCAACAGGAAGCCACCATATTCAATTGCAGGCGGACTGTACGATGCTATGATAGATGCAGGCGGAGACATTTTCAAGGTGACCAACAGCGAATTGGAGGCTTGGAAAGAGAAATTCATTGAGCTTGAAGGAATAGATATTTATTCTGCTGCCGCAGTAGCTGCGGCGAGCCTTGAATTTGCCGTCAAAAACAATGTCGTAGGAAAAGACGAGATGATTATGCTGAATATCACCGGAGGTGGCGAAAAAAGGCTTCAATCAACGACAAAGGTTCATTATGTACAGCCAGACCTTGTTCTTGATCCTTCAGCTACAGACGATGACATAGTTTTTGCAGTGGAAAATCTGTTTAGAAAGTAAAATAATATGCTTTTACAGACCATTCCAATTCAACTGGACACAATAGACTTTGCTGGAAATATGGCTGAGATGGCTCAGAAAATAGCCACTACGCCCAAAGAGCAGCTTATACACGATTTCATCCAGGATGCCATCCAATTCGGTATCAAGGTGATTTTCGCAATCCTGATTTATCTGGTTGGAGCCTGGATTATCAAGAGGGTCATCAAAATTCTGACAAATGTATTTGAGAGACGCAGCACAGAAAAGGCGATTGCGTCCTTTGTGAAGAGCCTTGTCAGCATTACGATGACCATCATATTGATTATCATTTCGATAAGTACGCTCGGAGTGAACACCACATCATTGGCAGCCCTGCTTACGGCAGGAGGTATGGCAATAGGTATGGCTCTGAGCGGAACGGTGCAGAATTTCGCTGGGGGCATAATGTTGCTTGTGTTCAAACCGTTCAAGGCAGGTGATTTCATTGAGGCTCAGGGATTTTCCGGAACGGTGTCTGAAGTCAATATCGTGAGCACAAAACTCACGACCACAGATAATAGAAGCATTATAATACCGAATGGTGCACTTTCCAACGGTACAATCAATAATTTCTCCCAAAACAACATCAGAAGGCTGGAATGGCTTATAGACGTGGTCTATGGCTCTGATTCCAAGCATACTAAGGAAGTGTTGAAAGGCATTGTTGAAGCAGATGCAAGAGTTCTTTATCAGGTAACAGGAGCACCAGCTGATCCGCTGTATGAAATCAATGCATTAAGGGACAGCAGCGTTCAATTCATAGTCAGGGCTTGGGTGAAGAAAGACGACTATTGGGACGTTTTCTTCTCTATAAATGATGCCATCTACAATGAATTGCCGAAACAAGGAATAGAATTCCCATTCCCACAATTGGATGTACACTTAAATTAACTGTTCCTTGGAAACAACTGAATTCGCATAAATTCCGAGGAAAATTTCCCTCAAGTCTTCACGACAGAGTGAAGGTTCGACGGTGTCGAGTTGCTTCTCCATATAGGCAACAAATGATTCGACATCTTCAGGTGTATAACAATCACTGTATTTGTAGCCCTTGTTGAGAATGTCGTATGCCACATAATTGGTTTTCCAAAGCTTATACCCCTCAATAACCCTGATGTCCACTGCGTGGCGGATAAACTGATAACGGTCGTTTTTGTCGCATTTTGAGGCAGCGATGATTTCTTCCTCAGTAAGAGGCTTGCCTATGTTCAGATGGATGTTGCCTTTCTGCTGCTTGATACCGGTAATGATGCTATTCAAATCCTCTCCGTCAGCCTTGACATATTTCTGGGTCTTTGAAATAAGGAGTTCCCTTGCCTTGAGGATGTCACAAGGTTCATATTCATAGGATATGCTCATAGGGATGATATTCAGTTCCATAAAGTTATGCACGAAATCCCCTTGACCGCTCATATCAAGCATTTTGAGCAAGCCCTGTTCTGTGATATCATATCCGTTCTTAGTACGCCCCTGCCTCTGGGCCAGCCAAATTGAGGACTTTCCGGAAGTGATGCTGAGCCTGATGTACTCCGACAACATCTGGGAGCAAAGATAAAGCTCTCTTGCTGACACCCCGCGGATTACCTTGATCATCCTATTGGAACGAATTAGATATTCTATGAACTTGTTGGTTATGAGATTATCACCAACTGCTATTTCTGTCATTGGCATTCCATTGCGGAACAATACAAGCTGCGTGATTGCAGGGTCAAGGATGATGTCCCTGTGATTGGACAAGGCCAAGAATTTGCCTTCTGCCTGAAGTACATTGTTCACACCATCATAAGAGAAATTATGCGCAGTATTCTCTAACACCCATTCGACGACTTTGGACATAACAAGTCGCTGGAAATCATCTATGCTTTTTACGCTCTTGAGTATATTCTTGAGGAAATCAGGATTTTCTTGCGGGAAGAAATACTTTGAAACACCTGTAAGTACAGGATTATCAGCCACTTTGCCTAATGCTTCAACGGCCTCGGCATCAGAATACGGGCTGATGCTTTCATATTTGGAAAAATCTATCATAGCAATTGCTGCAGAACAATGTTTCTGCGTTTGATTAGCGATACAAAGGTAAGAATTTATAGTAATAAAGCAAACCTATTATTCCGGACTCCGACGGAAAAGTAATGAACTGTCTCCGTAACTCAAGAACCTGTAGCCACCTTGGAGGGCGTGTTCATACACCCGTTTCCAGTCCCCGTCAAGGAAAGCTGATATCAGCAGAAGGAGAGTGCTCTGAGGCTGGTGGAAATTGGTTACGAGAATATCTACAACCTTGAATCTGTAGCCAGGAACAATGATTATTTCCGTTCCTAAGCAAAGAGATGTGGCATTGTTGGATTCCAAATAAGTAACCAATGCACCGAGGGCTTCCGAAGTGCTGAACTCAGGAAGGTCCTCGTATGGAATCCATTGACCAATGTCAGAAGGAGCACCTTCAATAAGGCATTTTACTCCTGCATAATAAAGGGATTCAAGAGTACGCACAGATGTTGTGCCCACAGCTATTACAGGTCTGTCATCGGCAGCCAGTTTCTTTATAAGGTCCAATGAAACCGAAAAAGGCTCCCTGTGCATCTTATGTCCCGAAATCTCAGCAGATTTAACAGGAAGAAAGGTACCAGCCCCTACGTGGAGACAAACTTCCTCCATATCTATTCCTGTAGCTTTAATGCTTTCGAGGACATCTGAGGTGAAATGCAAGCCGGCTGTAGGAGCAGCTACAGAACCGCGAAATTTAGCGTATAAGGTCTGATAACGCTCCTTGTCGATATTCTCTGTCTCACGGTTCAGATATGGAGGAATCGGGATATTTCCGCAGGCTTCCAGGACTGCAGAGAAAGGAGAACCGTCTTTCCAAGTGAATTCAACTATGGAAGTCTCTCCACAACGTTCCACAAGTTCAGCCTTAAGCTCCATTTTAGAAAGAATCGGGTCGTTATCGGGATTATAAATAGACAAAAGGTCCGATTTCCAACGTTTTACATTGCCAATAAGGCATTTCCAGCGGCATTTTGAATCAGATGCGAAAATGCCGGCATATTCAGCCGGATAGTTTGGCTCAAGGCAGAAAATTTCGATATGGGCTCCGGTTTCGCGGCAGAAATGAAGCCGGGCAGGAACTACCTTGGTGTCATTGAAAATCATTAAAGCATTTTTCGGCAAATAGTTAGGCAACCCGCTGAATATCTCGTCCTTGATTTCTCCGTCCTTATATATAAGTAATTTGGATGAATCTCTTTTGGGGAGGGGATATTTTGCAATCCTATCATCAGGGAGATTATAGTTGTAGTCATTTATCAATATTTCAGGAATCATATCTTCTCCAGATTTCAAAATTTACGCAAAGATAACATAGAGTAGAGAAATATTGAAATTATCGGTCATTTTCTTTGCTCAATTCATTTTGTAAACAATTCACAAAATGCAATGTTAATTAATTTAATTATATATTCACTATTCTAAATACAAAGAATATTTTCTACATAGCCATTCAACAAATATTAATTGTTAAGATATCTATCATAAGAAATTCTTATGATAACTTTTATTTTAAATTATTTAATTGGAAATCTGCAATTTAATTAAATTATATGATGCATATATTTAGATTAGATTTGTGGATATAGGTAAATTCAATGAAAATCTGAATTTTTGGATAAGATGCAGATAGATATACTAATTAATAATCAAGGATTTATAAATATAATCTAAACTATAAATACAATTAATTACACTCACTGCTCCTTGTTGTTTACGAAAGTAAATTTACAATATTGACTTGTTATTTACATTTTTCTTATTAACTTTGTAAATCAAATGTAAACAAATATGAATACACGTTTGGAGCAATTTATCAGGGCAGAAAACCTCAGTCAGGCCTCATTTGCAGACTCGATCAATGTAGCAAGAGCAAGTATCTCACATATTCTGGCAGGAAGGAACAAGCCGGGATACGATTTCATCTGCAATCTGATGAACCGCTATCCCCGACTGAACATTGAATGGCTCCTTACCGGGAAAGGAAAAATGTATAAAGATGCTTCGATTCCTACTCCTGAACCAGTGCAGACGCCAGTAGCTACAGAACCTCAGGTGGCGAAACATCGCAACCAGCAAATCGATGACTCCCCCTCTGTTTTTGACGTCTTGGAAGATGGAATTTCCGATGCTGTGAACGAGACAGATGAAAATATTAAAATCCCATTTAACACGATTACTTTAGATAAACAGGCACAACAATCTGTAAAACAAAGGAAAGCAGTTAAAATCATCATATTCTATGATGATGATAGTTTTCAGGAATTCAGATAATATGAGAGGAATTTATTATTTTTGTAATTAAAACACCTCTTAAAATGTACAAGCATCTGATTCGACCTATTCTGTTCCGGTTCAATGCCGAGACCGCACACAATTTCACAATGTCAGCCCTTACGATAATCAGGCACATTCCTTTTGCCGGAAACATTGTCCGGATGATTTACAAACGGGAATCCCCTCAATTGGAAAAGGAAGTGTTCGGATTGAAATTCAAGAATCCTGTAGGACTCGCAGGCGGTTTGGACAAGAATGGAGAACACTATAACGATCTTGCGAATTTTGGTTTCTCTTTCGTAGAGATTGGCTCCCTCACTCCCGAACCTCAGAACGGCAATCCAAAGCCGCGACTTTTCCGTGTAATCCAGGACAGAGCCATTATCAACAGGATGGGAATCAACAACAAAGGTGTCAAAAATGCTGTTGAGCACCTTAAGAAAGACAGACCTGGAGTACTTGTCGCAGGAAACATTTCCAAGAACACAGGAAGCATAAATGAAGATGCGGCGAAAGATTATGAGAAAGCATTCGCCCTGCTTTACGACTTCGTTGACTTCTTTGTCCTGAACATTTCTTGTCCTAATGTGGTGGGACTATCTGAGTTACAAGACATTACATTCCTCTCAGACATCATCGACAAGCTCTTGGATATGAGGATGTATTTTGATGATTACAGACCAATACTTATAAAGCTCTCACCAGATATCCCTCATCAGCAGGTAGATGAGATTATCGACTATGTGATGATGTCAGGAATTGACGGAATTGTAGCAGGAAACACCACCAGATCAAGGGATGGTCTCACCATAAATCCAGAAAAAATTGAGGAAATTGGCAATGGAGGAATGTCTGGAGCACCATTGTATCAGAAGAACCTCGAACTGGTGAAATATATACACGAAAAAACTGCTGGGAACCTACCTATTATTGGTGTTGGAGGAATTATGTCTCCAGAGCAAGCGGAAGAGATGCTTAATGCAGGTGCTTCATTGATAGAAATTTACAGCGGATTCATCTATGAGGGTCCGGCTTTGGTTAAAAAGATAATCAAACATCTGAAACGTAAGACAAAATGACACAGGCATCTATCTGCACAATCGGCGATGAGATTCTCATCGGTCAGGTTGTGGACACAAATTCTTCCTTTATTTCGAGAGAACTCAATGCAGCCGGAATCCGTGTGACAAGGATGATTTCTATCGGAGATGACGGCAACCAGATAAAGGAAAATATAGCAAATGAGTTAAGAACTAATGAAATCGTAATTGTCACTGGAGGTCTCGGACCGACAAAGGATGACATTACCAAAGCGGCACTGGCTGAATTATCTGGTAGCAAAAGCTACAAAGAGGACGCAAGGCAACTTGAAGTCATATACAATATATTACATAGCAGAGGCCTTGAGGTTCTCGACATCAATAAGGCCCAGGCTCTTGTTCCTGATACATGCGAGGTAATTGTGAATAAGCTTGGCACAGCCCCTATAATGGTATTCAGATTCCCTCAGGAGCGATTTGGACATCAGGCAGTGCTATACTCCCTTCCTGGAGTACCTTTTGAGGCTATAGGAGCCGTTCCTGACGTTATGGACGATATCAGGCAACATTTCAATCTGGCACCTATCTTCCACAGGAGTATAATGACTTATGGATACGCAGAATCAGCACTTGCCAAAAAGATAGAAGACTGGGAGGATTCTCTCCCATCTGAGATGCATCTCGCATATCTCCCAAATCCGCTGACAGGCGTTAGATTGAGGCTTTCCGTTTATGGCGGAGATGAAACAGAGGAAATTGAGAAAATTGATGCAGAGGTGACCAAATTGAAGATCATACTCGGGGATGCTATATATTCAGATACGGATGATACCCTCGAGAACACTGTGGGACGACTTCTGAAGACAGCCGGAATGACTTTGAGCGTTGCTGAATCTTGTACGGGAGGTACCATATCTTCCCTCATTACATCTGTCCCAGGATGCTCCGACTATTATCTTGGTTCTGTGACATCTTATGCAAACCAGGTCAAGGAAAAAATTCTCGGAGTTCCTGAAGAAATCATCAGGACATACGGTGCTGTCAGCAGCGAATGTGTAGCGAAAATGGCTGAGGGGGTGCGACGGATAACAGGTAGTGATTTTTCCGTGGCGACATCCGGCATTGCTGGTCCTGGAGGTGGGTCCGAGGATAAACCCGTCGGTCTCGTTTGGATTGGAATCAGCACCCCGGATGGCACAAAAACCTTGAAGACGACATTTAGAAACGACAGAAAACGCAATATCGAGCGCTTTGCAGCAACTGCACTCAATGAATTAAGGAAAGCAATTGTAAACTACTTAAATCATTGATTAAACATCAATAAAACAGATTTGTTTTTAATTAAAACATTTTTGTTATATTAACATTTCTACACTATAAGAGATAATTATATAAGGCTCATTCTATTATAAATCAATGATTTACAGTGAATGAGCCTATTTTTATTCAGATTTCTTAATTATTTTGGGAAAAAAGTTATTTTTGATGGGTAGCGAACTCAATTACCTGATTGAATACCCTGAAAAAATTCCCTCCGGCAATCTTTTCAATGTCTTCCTCGGAGTATCCTCTCGTCCTGAGTTCATCAAAAATCTTATAAAAATCAGAGGCATTTTCCAGCCCTTCTGGAGTCACGGCTATGCCATCGAAATCGGATCCGAGACCGACATAATCCACTCCGACAAGAGAAACTATATGGTCTATATGGTCCACAATTTTTTTGTATGACGGTCGTGGCAGACGGGCAAGTTCGTCTTCCACCTCATACCAGGCTTCGCGTTTGGCCTTGTCAGCAGGATCGGAAATGAAGATGGATTCTACTATGTCTCCCCTTTCTTCAATACGGCTTTCTTCAAGAACCTTTGCAAAGCCACTGTCTAGAAAAACAGGATAGAAATTAACCTGGATCACTCCGCCTTTGGCGGCAATGGCACATATCATATCATCGGTCATATTTCTCGGATGGTTGGCAAGGGACCGGCAGCACGAATGGCTTGCCACCACCGGAACCGATGAACACTCCAGTACATCATAGAAAGACTTGTCGGATATATGTGATACGTCTATTATCATTCCCAGACGATTCATCTCAGCCACAACTTCCCTTCCAAACGGACTCAGACCGTTCCAATAGTCGTTTCCGGCACACGAATCACAAATTTCATTATCCTTGGAGTGGCACAAAGTCATATAACGAACCCCCATCCTGTAAAACTGGCGGAGCAAAGGCAGAGACTTCCCTATCGGACTTCCGTTTTCCATTCCTATGAACACAGAAAACTTACCTTCTTCCTTGTTTCTGAGCGCTTCGGCTGGAGATAAGGCAATAGTTGCACTATCAGATGATTCCACCGCATCTTTCAATGCTGCAATCAGTTCAAGAGCATAAGCCGTAGCCTCAGTTCCTTGTTTTGATGGAGATGTGTAAATGGCAAAAAAAGAACCGTCAACTCCCCCTCTTTTGAGTTTTGGAAAGTCAACCTGTCCCCTTTCATTGTCGAGATTAATGTCCCTGAGACGATAAATCTGCGACGGAGTGTCGCAATGTGAGTCAAGCACAAACATCATTTTCCGGCAAGACGCTGTCTTACTGCCTCAAAAAGTACCACGGAAGCTGCGACGGAGACATTGAGGGATGATATGGAGCCTGACATCGGTATCGCAGCCCTGTCGTCAGCCAATTCGAGCATAGACTGGGAGATTCCTTTTCCTTCCGAGCCCATCACTATGGCTATCGGGCCGTCAAAAGAAACATCATAAATCAGCCTGTCTGTCTTCTCTGTAGCAGCAATCAGACGGAAACCGCACTGTTTGAGATAGTATGCGGCATATCTGAGATTCGGCACCTTGGAAGTGTTGATTCTCATAAGGGCACCGGCTGAAGCCTTGACAGCATCCCCGTTGATTGCAGCACCCCCCTTAGCAGGAACAATAATCCCGTGCCCTCCGGCACATTCAAGACTTCTTGCGATGGCTCCGAGATTGCGGACATCGCTCACACCGTCGAGGATTACAAATATAGGATTGTTGCTGACAGCCAATGCGCTATTAACCATATCCTCGAGTTCCATATACTCTATGGTGGATATGAAAGCCACAACTCCCTGGTGCGCTCCCCTGACGCTGCGATTGAGCTTTTCTGCCGGTACAAACTGGAAAGGTATTCCATTGGTCTGGAGCAAGTCCAGCAACTCACGGAACTGTGTGCCCTCAAGACCTTGTTTGAGCATCACCTTGTCAAATTTCTTCCCTGCCTTGACGGCTTCCAGAACGGGATGCATCCCGAACAGATATTGCGATTTATTTTCTTCCATAATCATTCTATGCTTTCTGAGAGGGTCATCCATTCGTCCGTCTTGGCATCAAGCTCCCTCTTGTTTTCAAGATATTCCCGTGTCAATTCCATAATGTCATCCTTCTCCCCGGGGTTGGAGAGAGTGACCTCTATTGCCTTCATCTTCGCCTCAATTTCGGAGATTGACTTTTCAAGGAAAGAAATGCGGTTTCTGGTACGCCTTTCCTCCTTGCTGATAAATTTCTTTGCCTGATATTCCTGCTGCGAAGCTTCTTTCTTCTGTATTTCCTCGTCCGATTTCACAGGCTTATCGCTGAATTTGCGTTCCAATTCGTTGAGATTCTCGATTTTCCTCCTTTCAAGGAATTCCTGAACCCCTCCGAGATGTTCCTTCACCTTTCCGTCACGGAACTCATAGAGCTTGTCCACAAGACCATCAAGGAAGTCCCTGTCGTGGGATACGATAATGAGAGTGCCATCATACGCCTTGAGAGCCTGTTTTAAGATGTCCTTCGAACGAATGTCCATATGGTTGGTCGGCTCGTCGAGGGCAAGGAGATTATATGGTTTAAGGATGAGCTTGGCCATTGCAAGCCTGGCTCTCTCACCTCCGCTGAGCACAGCCACCTTTTTGTCAATATCCTCCCCTTTGAAAAGAAAGGCACCGAGAATGTCCCTGAGTTTGGTCCTGATGTCTCCTACAGCCACCCTGTCCAGTGTACCGAAGACCGTATCATTCTTGTCCAGGATATCTTCCTGATTCTGGGCATAATAACCGATGTTAACGTTATAACCGACACGAGCCTCCCCTGCCATTGGTTCCAATTCATTCATTATCACCCTCATAAGGGTGGTCTTTCCCTCTCCGTTGCGTCCCACCAAAGCAACTTTCTCGCCCCTTCTTACCTCAATATCCGCATTTTTGAACACAGCCTTGCCATCATATCCGACAGCCAGATCTACAGCTTTGAATACTATGTCGCCGGAACGTGGCGCAGGCGGGAACTTCACAGCAAGGGTTGAACGATCCTCCAAATCAACCTCAATCCTGTCCAATTTCTCCAACTGCTTAACACGGGATTGCACCTGATTGGACTTAGTAGGCTTGTAACGGAACCTTTCGATGAACTCCTCCGTCTTTTCAATCATCCTCTGCTGATTCTCATAAGCTGCCCTCTGCTGTTCCAAACGTTCCCTGCGCAATTCAAGATACTTGCTATAAGGGACTTTATAGTCGTGAATGTGGCCGAGCATAATTTCCACAGTACGGTTGGTGACATTATCGAGGAATTTCCTGTCGTGGGAAATCAGAACAAGAGAACCCTTATAATCTTTGAGATAACCATCAAGCCATTCGATAGATTCTATATCCAGATGGTTGGTTGGTTCGTCAAGAAGAAGGACGTCTGGCTGTGAGAGCAGAATCTTCGCCAGTTCTATTCGCATATTCCATCCCTGGCTGAAAGTTTCTGCCGGTCTTGAAAGTTCCTCCGACTTGAAGCCAAGTCCAAGAAGCGTCTTCTCGGCTGCGACTTCAGGAGACTCAGAACGCGAATAAGCAAGACGGTCATTAAGATCGTTGAGACGTATTATGAGATCGTGATATTCCTTTGATTCATAATCTGTACGCTCCCCAAGTTCCAAAGTAACCGCATTGAGTTCATCCTCAAGGGAAAAGAGTTCCGAAAAAGCGGTCATCGCTTCGTCCAGGACGGATCTTCCCCTGTTATGTTCCATAATTTGAGGCAGATAGCCAATCCTCATCCCGGAAGGCATTGAGACCTTGCCGGAGGTTGGAGTCTGGATACCGCAAATCAGCTTAAGTATAGTAGTCTTACCGGCCCCGTTCTTTCCAACGAGACCGATCTTATCATTCTCACTTATATGGAAATTGATGTCGTCCAACAGGGTGAATCCACCGTAGGCGACAGTCAACGAGTTGATTGATATCATAATCAAACGACAGGAGTCCTATTTCTTAGAACTGGAATCCCCTTCAATTTCCTTCTTGATGTCATCGACATCATCTTCAACGTCCTTCAGACCCTGTTTGAAACTCTTTACTCCTTTTCCAAGGCCTCTCATCAACTCAGGAATCTTCTTGCCCCCGAAAAGTAGGAGCACAACCAATGCTATGATTATCCATTCCCATCCTGTAATGGCAAGCGGAAGAATTATAAACATCTGCATAATATATAAATTTAAAAATCTCGGTCTATGTTTTCCTCTATAACTTTGGCAAGCGATTCCGGGCATCTCACCGGATGCCTTGTCACGGCATCAAGGAAACCAAGCCTGACTACTCCCTCACAAAGAAGGACACCGTCCTGATTGAAAACCCTGCTCTTGACCTCGAGTTTGGCCATAGGCACCTTGTCGATGGAAGTCTCGATCCTGATGCGGTCCCCCATAACGGCCGGATGCCGATATCGGCATTCAACCCCTATCACAGGCAACACCACGCCAGCCTTCTCGACTTCCTCGATTGGAAGTCCCGCCTTCTTCATCATATCGGAACGACCACATTCGAAGAATCTGATGTAATTCGAATGATGGACTATCCCCATCTGATCGGTTTCATAATACCTTATATCAAGCTCAAGTTCAGTTTTCATACTATCAAGAGTCTTATTTCAAGCAATCAAGAAGATAAACTATATTGTTTCCTTAATTGTTTTTCAATGCTTTAAGTGAAGCATTTATATTTTCGATCTTAGCGAGCGAATCAGCCTCTTTCTTTCTTTCCACAGCGACTACCTGCTCAGGGGCATTTGCCACAAAACGCTCGTTGGAAAGTTTCTTGCGGACTGAAGCAAGGAAAGATTCAAGATATTTCAGTTCTGCTTCAAGTTTGGCAATCTCTTCCTCCGCATTCACAAGTCCTGTGACAGGCACGAAGAGTTCTACTGTACCGACAGTGAAGCGCGCTGCTGCAGTAAGGTCATCTCCCTCAGCTGCGACGGATGCCTCTGAAATATTGGCAAGCTTCTTAACCATTGGCATCATCTCCATCGGGAAGTCACCTTTGATTACCAGAGTGAGAGCCTCCTTCGGAGAAAGATTCTTCTGCTGACGAATGTTTCTCACACCGGCAACCGCCTCACAAGCCATAGAGAATTTCACAGCATAATCTGAATCATATTCTGAAACCTGTGGATATCTCTGAAGCATAATGGTTTCTCCTTCTTTCCTTGGAGCCATATTCTGCCAAAGTTCCTCTGTGATGAATGGCATAACAGGATGAATCATCTTCAAGAGGGCATCAAAGAAACGAAGGGTGGCATCGTAGGTCAACTTGTCAATTCCCTGTCCATAAGCCGGTTTCACAGCCTCAAGATACCAGGCGCAGAAATCATCCCAGAAAAGTTTGTAAATTGCCATCAAGGCATCTGAGATACGGAATTTAGAGAAATGATCCTCCACAGTCTCAAGTACCTGGCTGAGTCTTGTGTCAAACCATTTCACTGCAATAGCGGAAGCATCAGGCTGTGATGCAGCTTCATCCACAGTCCAGAGAGAGACGAGACGGAAAGCATTCCAAATCTTGTTGCAGAAATTTCTTCCCTGCTCAACCTGGGTTTCATCATAGAGAATGTCGTTTCCTGCGGAGCTGCAGAGAAGCATACCGAGTCTGACGGCATCTGCTCCATATTTCTCAATGAGAACAAGAGGGTCCGGAGAGTTTCCGAGAGTCTTGGACATCTTCCTTCCAAGCTTGTCACGTACAATTCCAGTTAGATATACGTTGCGGAATGGAATGTCATCCATAAACTCATTACCTGCCATTATCATTCTGGCAACCCAGAAGAAAAGGATATCCGGGCCTGTAACCAGGTCATTTGTAGGATAATAATAAGCCAGGTCCTTGTTCGGCTCAGCCTCAGGATGTCCGGCTTTATTGGTATCGAACACTGAAATCGGCCACAACCAGGATGAGAACCACGTATCGAGAACATCATCGTCCTGCCTGAGGTCAGCTGCAGTCACTGCAGGATCCAATTCCTTTGCAAGGGCAAGGGCCTCTTCTGAAGATGGAGCCACAACGAACCTTCCGTCAGGGAGATAATATGCAGGGATACGCTGTCCCCACCAGAGTTGACGTGAGATGCACCAATCCCTTACATTCTCCATCCAATGACGGTATGTGTTCCTGTATTTGTCTGGAATGAGTTTCACCTTGCCGCTTTCAACTGATTCGAGAGCATCTTTTGCAAGAGCATCCATTTTCAGGAACCACTGCATTGAAAGCCTTGGTTCAATGACGGCATTCGTCCTTTCAGAATAACCAACAGGAGAGGTGTAATCCTCTGTCTTTTCAAGGTTTCCGGCTTCGCGAAGCATAACTTCGATTTTCTTTCTTGCCTCGAAACGATCTTCACCTACAAGAATCTGTGCCTTCTCATTGAGACGACCGTGGTCATCAATTATATCGATTACAGGAAGATTGTGCCTTATTCCTATCTCATAGTCATTCACATCGTGGGCAGGGGTAACTTTCAGACATCCCGTTCCGAAATCCATCTCCACATAACTGTCCTCAATCACAGGGATTTCCTTGTTTATCAATGGAATCAACACCTTCTTACCCTTGAGCCAATGATATCTTTCATCAGCAGGGTTGATACAAATCGCAGCATCCGCCATAATGGTTTCAGGACGGGTGGTAGCGATGATGAGGTATTTGTCAGTAGGGTTGCCGTTCCCGTCAGAAATGAAATATCTCAAATGATAGAATTTGCTGACGGTGTCCCTATGGATTACTTCCTCGTCGCTGACGGCAGTCAGTCCGACAGGATCCCAGTTGACCATCCTCACTCCTCTGTAAATGTATC
>JBJEBO010000086.1:0-3931 GCA_051870155.1 Candidatus Cryptobacteroides sp. | reverse complement strand
CTCCGGTAATCACATTGGTGGCTCCCGGTCCTGAAGTCACGAGCACAACCCCTGGAGTACCTTTCACCCTGGCATAACCCTGGGCGGCGTGAATGGCACCCTGTTCATGTCTGACCAACACGTGTTTAAGAGAGTCGGAATGTTCAAGTATCTTGTCATATACGGCCATTACCTGGCCACCCGGATAACCGAAGATCGTATCGACTCCTTCTTCCGCAAGAGATAGTAGCAAAGCTTCAGCACCAGTAACCTGGTGATGTATAATGTCTGTGTCCATATGTTAAGAAATTCGTTTTATTCGTTGATGATGCGGACTGCTCCTTTGTCCGCAGAACTTACCATCGATGCATACGCTTTCAGGCTTTTAGGGACTATCCTGTTGCGTAGCGGCGGTGTGAACGCCTTCTTTCCTCTTGCAAGTTCCTCTTCACGCCTCTGCTGGAATTGCTCCGATGTAAGACGAACATTGATGCTTCTTGAGGGGATGTCAATGTCAATGATGTCGCCGTCGCGTACCAATCCGATTTCTCCACCGGCAGCTGCTTCAGGTGATATGTGGCCTATGCTCAAACCTGATGTGCCTCCGCTGAATCGTCCATCTGTGATGAGGGCACATTCTTTACCAAGATGCATAGATTTGATATATGATGTCGGGTAAAGCATTTCCTGCATTCCCGGCCCACCTTTGGGACCTTCATAGGCTATTACAACCACATCCCCTGCCTTCACGACACCGGAGAGTATGCCTTCACACGCAGCCTCCTGGGAATCAAACACTTTCGCCGGACCGGAGAATTTCCAGATCGACTTATCCACTCCTGCAGTCTTGATTACGCATCCGTCCTTGGCGATATTGCCGAAAAGAACTCCAAGACCACCGTCTTTTGTATAAGCGTGTGCAAGGTCTCTGATGCATCCATTTTCCCTATCTGTGTCAAATGACTCATAATCGGTGCTCTGGCTTCCCATTCCGGTGCTGAACTTATCGGCTGGTGCACTTGAGTAGATGCCTTTAGCTTCATCCGTGACATTCGGGCTATCAATGCAATATGAATCAATTTCTTCTGCAAGTGTCATCCCGTCCACCCTCTTCAATGATGTATCCACCAGACCACCTTTGGCCAATTCATTCATTATAGCTACTATTCCTCCTGCACGATTTACATCCTGGATATGATATTTTGCAGTATTCGGAGCGACCTTGCACAGACAAGGCACCTTGCGTGAAAGGGAATCAATGTCTGACATTTTGAAATCAACTCCAGCCTCGTTTGCCACTGCAAGCAGGTGCAGGACTGTGTTTGTGGAACCTCCCATCGCTATATCAAGTGACATAGCATTCAGAAAAGCCTGACGGGTTGCGATTGAGCGTGGGAGCACAGATTCATCACCATCTTCATAATAGCGATGAGCGTTTTTTACAATCAGCCTTGCAGCCTTGCGGAATAGTTCCAGCCTCCTGCTATGTGTGGCGACAATTGTTCCGTTTCCAGGAAGTGACAATCCGATGGCCTCTGTAAGGCAATTCATAGAATTTGCAGTGAACATTCCGGAGCAGCAGCCACATCCTGGACATGCGCAACTTTCGATTTTACCGACCTGCTCATCGTCTATCGAATTGTCAGCGGATTTAACCATAGCATCAATTAGATCAAGTCTCTCAGCGCCCATCACTCCGGCTTCCATAGGACCTCCGGACACGAATACCGCAGGTATGTTCAGTCTCATTGCCGCCATAAGCATACCGGGAGTGATTTTGTCGCAATTGCTTATACAGATCATTGCATCAGCCTTGTGGGCATTGACCATATACTCCACAGAATCTGCGATAATGTCTCTTGAAGGCAGAGAGTAGAGCATTCCGTCGTGCCCCATCGCAATACCATCATCTACTGCAATCGTGTTAAATTCAGCAGCATAGCAGCCTTGAGCTTCGATTTCCGCCTTGACTATCTGACCGATTTCGTGAAGATGGGTGTGTCCCGGAACGAACTGGGTGAAAGAGTTGACCACGGCTATTACCGGTCGTTCCATCTGCTCCCTCTTCATTCCCGCTGCAATCCACAGGGCCCTGGCACCGGCCATTCTTCGTCCCTGCATTGTTATCGAACTTCTAAGTTTAGGTTTCATAGGGGATATTATGTTAGTTCGTTTTATAAACCACAAGTTTTGCAACTTTTAATTTATTAACAAAAAAAATCCCTCCCGGATGACCGGGAGGGACGTCGTTATAAATCTAATACAAAATTATAAGCGTCGCCAACCCGGCCCAAGTTCACAAATGACAAGGACTAGCACGCTAATGACGCTAATAATATTGGATATAATTATCATTTCCGGTCTATTTTATTACCACATTTTTGCTCTTACAAATTGTAAGCGGTGACAAATCTACAAAAGTATTTTGAAAAACAAAAATAATTTCTGTTTTTTCTTATCTTTGCGCCCATTATGAACCTAATGAAGAAAAATTCGCGAAAGCCTGAAGGTCAGGCACAGCCAAAATCCCCCTCCCCGTGGCTGTCACTCACTCCATTCATCGTTTTGACCGTCATTCTCACGGTCGTAGTCAAGATATTCGGCGCAGATGCCCTGTCAGGCGCGAGCCAGGTAGCCTTGCTTTTCTCTGCGGGGTTTGCTGCGGCATTGGCAATGATTTGTCTGAAAGTTCCGTGGCACACACTTGAAGATGCAATCGTAAACAATATAAAATCAGTGGGTTCCGCTATCATTATCCTCTTCCTCATCGGAGCAATTTCCGGGTCTTGGATGATCAGTGGAGTGGTACCCACGCTGATATGTTATGGAATGAAGGTCATCACCCCGTCCATTTTCCTGTTCGCCTCCTGTGCCATCTGTGCACTTGTAGCACTGATGACCGGAAGTTCTTGGACCACGATTGCCACAATAGGTGTTGCCCTTATCGGAATCGGAACGGCTCAGGGTTATTCCGCAGGATGGATAGCCGGTGCCATCATTTCCGGAGCTTATTTCGGAGACAAAGTCTCCCCTCTTTCAGACACCACCATCCTTGCTTCATCTTCATCCGGAACATCCCTTTTCACACATATAAGATATATGATGATGACAACAGTGCCATCATTCGTCATCGCCCTAATAGTATTCCTTATTGTCAGCATCTGCCATAAGGCTCCGGATCTTTCTGTAGCCGGGGATTTCTCAGAATCTTTGCACTCAACCTTCAAAATCAGTCCTTGGCTGCTCATCGTACCTGTCATAACGGGCATCCTGATAGTCAAGAAAGTGCCGGCAATACTGACACTTTTCATTGCCGCCCTTCTCGCCGGGGTAGCAGCCCTCATTTTTCAGCCTCAAGCACTATGGGCAGTCGCAACCGGTTCCGGATGCGAAATGTTTGAAAGTTTATCTTTTCAGGATGGTTTCAAGGGACTGATGACGACATACTATGGTTCAACTGCCCTCACGACAGGCAACGAAGGACTTGACGCCCTCATTTCAACACGCGGAATGACTGGAATGCTCAACACAGTATTCCTCATTTTCTCTGCTGTTACTTTTGGAGGTATCCTGTCTGGCAGCGGTATGCTCAAAAGCCTTACGGAACTGCTTACAAGATTCGTTTCAAAAGCAGTCACCCTTGTTACTTCCACAGTTGCAACAGGTGTATTCTGCAATATGGTGACTGGAGACCAATATCTGTCAATTATCCTCACGAGCAGTCTCTACAAGGACCTTTACAAATCCAAAGGATATGAAAGCAGGCTCCTGAGCCGTTCTGTCGAGGATAGTGCCACAGTGGTTTCTGTACTTGTACCTTGGAATTCCTGCGGTATGACACAGGCGACGGTTCTCAAGGTGCCGACAGTAGAATATCTCCCCTATTGCCTTTTCAATCTGATTTCACCATTTATGTCCATCTTCATCGCCGCCATCGGCCTGAAGATTTTCC
>JBJEBO010000085.1:0-3951 GCA_051870155.1 Candidatus Cryptobacteroides sp. | reverse complement strand
CGCAATCAAGTCTATGATGCTCTCGATATTGCGTCCATAGTGAGTGGCCTTAATCGGCTTTTTCTTAATCGGAACCGTCATAGGAGGTGTGTTCAGTTCCTCCTGTGTAGGTGCGGGATATGGAGAATCCACATCCAATTCAAATCCCGAGATTATATAGAGATGATCCCAAAGTTTATGTTCAAAGTCCTCCTGAAGATGAACCTGGGGATTGAGAATCTCCATCGACTTGATGACAGCACGAGCCTGCTCGTTGCGTTTATCCCTGTCCTCAATGGTTTTCAGATACTCAGCCATCTTCTGGACGTTCCGGCCATATTCCGGCATCATAAGTTTCGTTCTTTCTGTATTGTATAGCAACTTGCAGTTGTCTTTCTCCTCCATTTCCATTTTTATCAAAATTATAAGTCAGCCAATTTGCAAATATAAACAATTTGTTCTGAAATGCACACTATGATCCACCAATATAAAATAATATTCGGACAGTTTTCAGGACAGAACGTCCATTACCTCATCGGTAAGAACATACCACAGCGAAGCGGACGCCACCTTTCGCCCCATTCTTCGATATAGGTTGGCATATCTCGCCACTTGGCTTTGATATGACTTTCTGTGCGCTCCGAATTTGTAATCCACAATCACAATGCCCTCCTCTGTCTCCACAACCCGGTCCGGACGATATTCCGAACCATCCGTATCCATCAGCGACACCTCATTATGGACTTTTGTAGGATCATCAGGGAACCATCCCCGTGCAGCTGCCAGCTCAATTTTTTCTCCGAGCAAGGCTGAAGCCTGCGAAGCCTCCTGCTCATCTATCCAACCGTTGGCACGATATTCCTCCACAGCGGATTCAAGGTCCGACGGGACACGGACTTTCGAAAGTATTTCGTGAAGGACAACTCCCTTAATCCTGGTCGAAGACCCCATCCCGGCATCACCCTCGGAAGAGAAAAAGTCTGATGCATCGGCACTTATACGAAGCCTTCCACCAAGAGGGATAGACGGGAAACCTGTGATCTTCTCAATCGTATCGGACTCCTTTTGGGTGCGGTTCGCATTGAAATCCCACAATGTGCCGCAACAGTAACGCTCACCTCCTTCACCCCTATCTTTGAGTTGCAAAAGGGAATCGCTGCAATAATGTGAATACCAGTAGAGCATCTGTGCACAATCCCTGAACGGATTACGTTCCGGCAGGCCGGAATCCATTGCCTTGACAAATGTTTTGGACGGCAGGGAGGCTATAAGGTGCATTCCCTTTGCAGCCCTTGTGAGGGCAACATACAGAACATTCACATTATCAATCCTTTGCATCTCGTTTTCAAGACGATAGTCGTCGGCGAAAAGAGTCGAGAGACAACGGTCTGAGAGAGTGACATCGAAAAGACAGTCAAATTCCTCAGGAACATCCTTGTCCATAGATGTGAAGCACCAGCTTTCCGATGCCTTGAACATCGTAATCTTCTCCGTAAAAGGCAAAATGACATAAGGGAAATCCAGTCCTTTGGACTTATGGATGGTCATCACGCGCACCTTGTTGCCGGACGGGGCGGCACTTACGCTTGGATTGGCGTTTTCCCAATTTTTGAGGAAAGCCCTGAGATTGTTTCCCTCGTTGATTACATAGTCGTTCAGATAGTCCATAAACGACTGGATATAAACCGTTTCCCCTTCAAAAGTCTCCGGATCGGCAACTTCAAGATTTCTCAAGATTGCTTCCGCCATCTCGCTGAGAGAGATGCAGGAGGAAGGACGTTCAATTCCAAGACTTGAGGCAAGCCATCCGTTCACGCGATCTTCAGGATTGTCTGAATAGGACATAAGGGAAACGAGACGCCTCACAGTCAATGAGCTCTTCACTGCAAGGGAGTCCTCTGTGGACACCTCTATTCCATTGGCTATCAAATGCGAAGCCACCTCCTGTCCGGAAGCGTTGTTACGCACAAGGACAGCGATTTCACTCAATTTCGCACCCGCCTGCGTCAACTCAAAAATGGAATCGAGCACCTTGTCAAGTTCCATATCCGGTTCACAGAAAGTAATATCCACACTTCCCTCCCCTCCACTTCTTGCGATTTTCTGCTCCACGTCACGATAGATGTCCTTGAGACTGAAAAGGGAGGAACCATCGCCACAGGAGTCAATAAATGCCATCGCCTTGCTGAAGAAATCGTTATTGAACGACACCACTGCGCTCTGGCTTCTGAAATTGGATTCGAGGGAATGATCCCTGCATCCCGGAAACTCCTGAGCCACTTCCGATTGGAGCATTTTCCATTCCGAGCCTCTCCAACGGTATATACTCTGCTTTACGTCACCGACTATCAGATTGTCGAAATTCTGGTCGTCACTATTGTGGATGAGAGGAAGGAAATTCTCCCATTGAATCCTCGAAGTATCCTGGAACTCATCGAGAAGGAAATGTTCATATCTCACCCCAAGTTTTTCATAGATGAAAGGGGTATCGGAGCCGTCTATAATATTTTTAAGGATTGTATTGGAATCATCTATGCAGATGATATTCTTTTCTTTCATCAAGGCATTGAAGCTCTCGGAAAGTTCCGAAGCCACTCCAAGACCATAAATCTGGCTGTCAATGATGACGGCAGTCCGGTATAAGGCGAAAGGTCGCCCGAAAAGAGCCGTAAATTCTTCCAAAGGAGCGGAAAGGAAAGGCTCCACCTGCGGCAGAAGGGAAGATTTCGTTTTGGCGAACCATTGTTCGCTGTCCGCGGCCCTCTTCAGGAAGGCATCTGACGGAGATTCTATGACCGCATCCTTTTCAGGTGAAGCATAAGGAGTTACAGCCTTCATAAAAGAACGGTTGAAATCTTCTGGAGAGACACCTGAATCCGAAAGGGCTTTGAGTACAGCGGCAGCCTTTTCCTTCACCTTGGTCTCAAACTCATTTTTGACTGAACGGCATCTTTTGCGAAGGAGCGCGAGATTTTCCTTTGAATAAGCCTCTCTGTCATCGAATCCCTTGCGTCCCGCCTTTTCAAGCCTTTGGACAGAGAACAGCCTTGACGCCATCTGGAGAAGATTGGCGTCTGCATTATATCTTCCTCCATTCTCAATCTGCTCCAGCACATTGTCGGTAAGCCATTTGAGAAGAGAAGGAGTATCTTCTGAAAGGGAATCAAGAATCCTGTCCACGCTTTCTGCCACCACAGAATCCCTGTCGAGTTCCACCCTGTAAGAGGCGAACTGACCGATTTCTCGCGAAAATGCCTTGAGGGTTTGCTGGAAAAAACGGTCTATCGTGCTGACAGAGAATGCGCTGTAGTCGTGGAGAATGCCGCTGAGCATATCCTTGGCACGCTTTTGAAGGAGGGCGGAATCACTAAAATGTGACGGCACAAAATCCTTGAAATACGGAGATTTCTCCGGCTCGCGTGAGAGGACATATAGCTCTTTAAGGATACGGCTTTTCATCTCGTCCGTTGCCTTGTTGGTGAAGGTAACGGCGAGAATATGCCTGTAGGCATAAGGATCGTTACCGGAAAGAAGCAGTTCTATGTATTTTTTAGTCAGGCTGTAGGTCTTTCCGGAACCTGCTGAAGCCCTCATTATCTCCATCATCGCCCACAGATTATTTTAAAGTCACAATAATTGCAGCTCTCACGCCTTTCAGTCCTTGAGAAAGGTATGTCCGGATTTTCCATCTCATCGAAGAGTGCAGAAAGTTTTTCGGTCACACTTCGTGAAAAATTGCGATTCTCCGGGGTCTCAGCCGGCTTTTCCTTGAAAAGCCTTGCTGTGGAATAGATGCAGTTGGCAAGATGTTTCCCTTCCAACTTCCTGTTTTGGCGCAGAAGTTCGTCATAGATGAAACATTGGAGGGCGATTTTTGGTCTGTCCTTGATATCTTTTTCGAATATCATCCCTGCTATGATTTCCGCTGTAGCATCATTGATATTTTCATCGAACGGAAGCACCTTTCCAGTC
>JBJEBO010000084.1:0-3965 GCA_051870155.1 Candidatus Cryptobacteroides sp. | reverse complement strand
AGAGATTGTGACATTCAAGGAACTCATAAAGCGCCTTAAGCCGGAAGACAAGGCCGGAATCTACATCACCGTGATATTCCATCTCACGGTGATTATTGTCTTGCTCGCAGTGCAGTTCACCGCAATGGTGCGAGGGGAGAATTCGTTCCTGCTTGACTTCTCCAAGCAGGAGGAACTTGAGCAGAGGGCGAAGGAAGAGGAGTTCAAAGAGGAAATCAGCAGGAAGATTGACGAGATGCTCGGGAACATCCCTGTCAACAGGGACGACCGGGATGTCAGGAACATTGCCGTGGACAATTCCCCGCAAGCGCTCAAGGATGACAGGGGGACCGATGCCGACGAGCTTTACAAGGATGCGGAAAGGCTGCGCAGGGAGCTGGCAGAAGGAAGCCGCCAGGCAATCGAGGAGGATGCAAGGAACGAGGCAGTGGACCTTTCTCCAAAGAAAAAGGAGGAGAAGGGCAAGGAATACAAGGGACCTTCCGTTGTTTCATATTCCCTTGACGGGAGAAAGGCCAGCCATCTTTCCATTCCCGCATACAGGTGTATGGGAGGAGGTGACGTGACGGTCATCATAGTCGTCGATCCGCAGGGGAATGTCCTGAATGCCAAGATTCACGAGGATGTCTCGTCACAGGACAAGTGCCTCAGGGATTTTGCAATCAGGGCTGCGAGACTGTCAAAATTCTCAAAATCGCCTACAGCCCCGGCAAGGCAGAACGGAGAAATAGTCTACCGTTTCATTGCCCAGTAAGAGCGGCCTTGACGACATCGTCGATGTCGAGATAATAGCGATAGAAAGCCTCGTCACCGAGTTTTGAATACCTGCCGACAAGGGCCAGGAGCTGAGGCATAAGGTAGCTTTCAGTCTTTTCCCACTCACCGGGAGCCGGATTGATTCCCTCGGAGGAAGTGAACTCCCTGAACTGCCTGCCGAGATCAAGGGATTTCAGATACACCGTCAATTCCCGGAAGTCATCAATCCCGGACAAAGCCCCCCTGTAACGGTCGAACATCCTTGAGGCGAACCTCATCTGCATAGCCTTTTTGTTGCAAGCTATGTAGTAAGGTGTGGCTTTCGTGGTGTCCACTGGGACGAAAACGTCAGGAACTATTCCGCCTCCGCCATAGACCACCCTTCCGGAAAGCGTGTGATACTCGACGCTCTTGTCAAGTTTGATACTGTCGGCATCGGTCATTTCTCCGTGGGCATACCTCTCGTAGATGTCGTAGGCATAGTCTTTTGAATAAGGCTTCTGGATGCACCTGCCGGAAGGCGTATGGAAGCGTGAGACCGTCAGCCTTATGCCGGAACCGTCAGTGAAATTGATTGGCTCCTGCACAAGGCCCTTCCCGAAGGAACGCCTGCCGACAACCAGTCCCCTGTCATTGTCCTGGATTGCACCGGCGAAAATCTCGCTTGAGGAAGCCGAAGACTCGTTGATGAGGACCGTGACCTCGACATCCTTCAATTTACCCCTGCCGTCGGCCTTGAATTCCTCACGGGAACGGTGGAGACCCTCCATATAGACAATCAGCCTGCCTTTTTCGAGGAACTCGTTGCTCAGCAGCAGAGCCTGGTCAAGATATCCGCCGCTGTTGTCCCTCACATCAAAGAGAAGCCTTTTCATTCCAGCATCAAGCAGGGAAGTATAGGCCTTGACGAACTCGTTGTAGGTGGTTCTGGAGAACTTGGTCAGACGCACATAGCCAGTGGTGTCGTTCACCATAAACGCCGCATCGATGCTGTTGACTGGAATCTTGTCCCTCGTTATGTCAAAAGGAATCTCAGCGGTATTTCTCTTCACCGTGATCTTCACCTTGGTGCCGGAAGGCCCTTTCATCAGCCTTACCATCGAATCCTGAGGGGTCTTCATTCCGGCAATCGTCCTCTCCCCCACCTTGAGAATCCGGTCACCAGGCTGGAGACCAGCCTTCTCGGAAGGTCCTCCGGGGATGACGCTCAGGACTATGGCCGTGTCATTCGGGACATTGAACTGGATGCCTATGCCCTCGAAATTTCCGGCCAGTTCGGTCTGTGACTCCTCCAGCTGCACCGGAGGAAGATAGACGGAATGAGGATCCAGACAGGAAAGGGCTGCTTCCACGGCTGCATCGGTCATACCCTTCATATCGATGGTGTCAACATAATTCCTCTCGACCTCCTGCAAGATGAGGTTCAGCTTGCGCCACCTGCCATAGTCGCCGTCAAATTCACGTCTGTCTGTGACCTTGACGACAACCAGCGTCGCAAGGACACCTATCACAACACCCAAAACGGATGTAAGATACGGATTCTCAAACCTTTTCATATCAATCTTATTCAGCTCTGTGAGGCTTTTCAATCAACCTTCTCGACTGTGACGCCCGCCTTCCGAAGAAGGTCCACCCCGTCGGTAAGGCGATATTCATCACGGTACACCAGCCTCTTGATGCCGGACTGGATTATGAGTTTCGCACATTCGATGCAAGGAGAGGCCGTCACATAGAGGGTGGCTCCCTCGCTGCTGTTTCCGGACTTTGCCACCTTGGTGATGGCATTCGCCTCGGCGTGAAGTACATACGGCTTGGTTACACCGTTCTCGTCTTCGCAGATATTCTCGAAACCGGACGGAGTGCCGTTGTAGCCGTCGGAAATTATCATCCTGTCCTTCACGATCAGGGCTCCGACCTGTCTTCGGCGGCAATATGAGTTCTTGGCCCAGACCGCCGCCATTTCCATATAACTTGCATCGAATTTTTCCATATTAACTTCTCTGATACAGATAGCGTTTGATGCTGCGTTTCGGAGTCCTTTCGAAATCCTCAGGCATCACTTCAATCTTCTTTATTCTTGCATAATTCGGAAGTTCCTTGTTCAGGTCGGCAAGGGAGTCATTGAAATATTTCTCGACGCCGTCCTTGTCGAAGCCATCAACCTCCGCCTGATGGAAATCAGGGTATATGAGCGCAGTCAGGGCTCCTTCATCTTCAACGACAAGGGAATCTACGACATAAGGCATATTGTTCACCACGCACTCAATCTCCTCAGGATATATGTTCTGCCCTGAAGGACCGAGAATCATACATTTTGAGCGGCCCCTGAGGAAGATATAACCGTCTGAGTCGAGAACGCCCATATCTCCTGTACGGAACCAGCCGTCCTCAGTGAAAACAGACGCGGTCGCCTCCTCGTTCTTGTAATACCCGAGGAATACATTCGCTCCCCTGACAAGCACCTCTCCAGGGACATTCTCAGGGTCCTCAGAATCGATTTTTATCTCCATATTCGGGGCAATCTTTCCGCAGGAATAGAGTTTGGTGGTCTTCCAGTCATCGTAACCGATAATCGGGGCACATTCGGTCATACCATATCCGACAGTGTAAGGGAAGGCTATTTTCTTGAAGAATGACTCGACTTCCTTGTTGAAGGCGGCCCCTCCGACAATGACCTCGTAGAAACGGCCGCCGAATGCGGTCACGAGTTCATTGCAGATCTTCTTCTGGATTGTCTGGCTGATGACAGGAATCTTCATCATCAGTTTTATGCCCTCCTTCTCAAGAATAGGTTTGAGTTTGCTCTTGTAAACCTTCTCGATGATCAGAGGAACGGCAACAACAATTGTAGGTTTGATTTCAGAAAGGGCCTGCATAATTATCTTCGGACTCGGGACCCTCGTCAGGAAATGCACGTGGGCTCCGACAGAGAGTTCGTAGAGGAGTTCGAACATCATTCCGTACATATGCGCTGACGGAAGCATCGCCACGACATTGGACTCGTTGTTGAGCGCCGGAACTGCAAATTTTCCGAACTCAAGATTGGAATATATAGCCCTGTAAGGAATCATCACACCTTTTGAGAAACCGGAGGTGCCTGAAGTGTAATTGATCAGCGCAAGCTCCTCCGCAGAGTCCTCATAGTAGTCCATACTCTCCGGAGTGAAGTTCATAGGATATTTCTTTCCGAAGAGCTCGTTCAAATGCTC
>JBJEBO010000083.1:0-3966 GCA_051870155.1 Candidatus Cryptobacteroides sp. | reverse complement strand
CTCCACGCGCTTCGCTTGGTCGAGATGACAAAAAAGGGACTTTTTAGTCACCCTCCTTACTATCGATGCTAAAGCATCTCCAAACAAGGTGTTTCGCACTTGCGAAACTTGAGTATTGATTAGTTTCGTAAATGATTATAAATAATTGAAATTCCTTACTTTGCGTGTCCAAAGATAGAAAGAATTTCCTTCCAGGCGGCGTCTTTGTTGTCAAGGTCGATAAAAATGTCCGGAACGAGGGTTCTGTCCTCAGTGCAAGTCTTGTCCGCCCTTTCAAAATACTTGGTACATACGGACCCGAGGATTCCCGTGTTCGGAAGTTTGAACGGCAGTACCTCGCCATAATGGGAAGGTGAATACGAAGATTCGGTGCCGATGATTGTGCCTATTGAATTGTCTCGTGCCGTGGTGACAAGGATTCCGGCGCTGGAGAAAGTCTTCGGCCCCTGAATGAAGACCACTTTACCCTGAAAATATTCGTGTTCAGGCACTTGCGCCTTCTTTTGTGGCATCGGATACAATTCATCCTTATTCCCGGCTTCCTCCCAGGCCTTCATCACCGCTTCCGTCTTAGGACTATAGAGGGCGAGCAGAGGGGAAAAGCGGAGATATGCATCCAAGTTCCGCACTTTGGAAAAAGGATAGATTCTGTCAATCAGTTCATCACACAGCCGGCTACTGCCTCCGTTGTTGTACTGGACATCCACGATGAGGGTACCCGTGTTCTTCAGTTTCATTTCTGCGAACATTTCATCAAGCATCTTGTCGAAGCGCGGAAGGGTATCGTTTCTGAGCGTCCTTGCGTCATTGCATTGGTTGAATTGCAGATAGCAGATGGATTCCTTTTCAAAGATGCTGTAGCTGAATAGTTTATTGTTCTTTTCCAATGGAGAGGATGATTTTTGTGCCGTGTCACTGGCCTCTCCGGATATTTTGTCTTTTGGGGCTTTGAGCCTCTTAAAGGACTCAATGTCAAGGACATCAGTATGTTTGTCCCGTACTTCTTTCATTACTTCCCTGAGAAGTTCCACAAACAATGAGTCCGAGGTACAGGAGCCACATTCTGCAACCAGTCCCTCAAGCCTCGACTGCAGGACCGCCCGTCTTTCCTCTTTTATGTAATACGGATGGGTGGCGGAAAGCATATCCACGAACAGGATCGCATCCTTCTGATATTTGTTCCCTTTAATATATTCTGCGCTGTTGACTCCTTCTGTGGTCGGAACTTCTTTGAATTGTGAAATGTCCTGTGCCGAAAGAGTGAGCGCAAAGGCGCAGAGTGACAAGGTTAGAATCGTTTTTTTCATACTATCTTCAAAAAATACTTTCTATTCTAAACGACTGAGACCGTGAAAAGGTGACAAGATTAAGGATTCTTCAAAAATTATCATATTCCTAAAATCATTTGTTTTATTGTATAGAAATATTATATTTGCACAAAATTTGATATGTAGGAACATATAGCCATAATTAATAATAACATTTTTACGCAATTCAGCGCTATGATCAAAATTAAAACCTTATCTATTAGCCTGTTATTTGTCCTGCTTGCCTCTTATGCGTCGGCAGGCAAAAGTTCAGTGGATTATGTGGATCCTTTAGTTGGGACAGCCCTCAAAAATAAAGGTGGATTGGTGCCTTTCATCGGAAAGCCGTTCGCTATGACCAATTATGTTCCTCAGACAAGGGAAAACAAAATGGGCAGAACGGCATATATTTATGATGATGAGACCATAATGGGATTTATGGCATCCCATCAGCCGACAATTTGGATGGGAGACTACGGCTATATGTCCATAATGCCTCAGACAGGTGAATTGAAAGTGTTGCCTGAAGACAGGGCAGTGCCTTTCTGCCACAAAGACGAGGTGGTCACTCCTTATTACTATTCTGTGAAGATGGGGCAGGGGAGCAAGATAAAAGTGGAGATGACTTCAGCCGGTACATCCGGTATTTTCAACATTGTCTTCCCTGAAAAGAGGGGTAGAATCGTGCTCCAGGGAATCAATCTCAATCCTGCGATGAAGGATTGGTGCAATGATTACGAACCACGTCTCAATTCCATTAAAGGATGGGTCAAGGTGGATGTGGAAAACGGAGAGATTATCGGATACAACCCGGACAGGCAGTCCGCCCAGATCGGTCCGGAACTCAAGAATTTCAATGGATATTTTGTTGTGAAATTCAGTGAGCCTCTTGATGGTTTCGGGGTGTGGAGCGGAGATGAAGTGTTTGCTGGAAAGGATGAAATCGATGGGACAAGAATGGGCGCCTATGCGGAGTTCCAGCTCAAACGAGGCAACTGTCTCAAAGTGAAGATTGGCACCAGTTTCATAAGCATCGACCAGGCACGCAAGAATCTTGAAAACGAAATTCCCGATTGGAATTTCGAGGCAGTCAAGACCTCCACAAAAAATGCCTGGGAAGAAAAGCTCTCAAAAATGAGCCTTGGCAAGGGTGCTTCAGAAAAAGATAAGGCGATTTTCTATACTGCTTTGTATCATTGCTATCTTTTCCCGAGGGAGTTCTCCGAGGATGGAAGATATTACAGTGCTTTCGATGACAAGGTTCACGAGGGAATCTCTTTTAATGATTATTCGTTGTGGGACACCTTCAGGGCTTATCATCCACTTATGACCTTCCTTGAGCCAAAACTGACAGGGGACTGGATTACTTCTCTTACCCAGATGTATCAGGAGGGAGGATGGATGCCTATTTGGCCGAATCCAGCCTACACCAACATAATGATTGGAACGCACGGAGACTCTGTGATTGCGGACGCTTATATGAAAGGCATAAGGAATTTCAATGTGGAACTTGCATACGAGGCAATGCGCAAGAATGCCTTTGAACCGCCGGTATGTGACACCCAACGCCAGTACGGAGACAGGGACCGCTGGACGGATTTCGAGGCCCGTGCAGGTGCATCTTTCTATCACTCATTGGGTTATATTCCTTATGACAGGACAAAAGAGTCTGTATCACGTACTTTGGAATATGCCTACGACGACTGGTGTGTGGCTATGGTTGCAAAAGGACTTGGCAGGGATTATGACTACAACCGGCTGATGCCTTGGACCAAAA
Organism: Candidatus Cryptobacteroides sp.; assembly: GCA_051870155.1. Classification (GTDB taxonomy): domain Bacteria; phylum Bacteroidota; class Bacteroidia; order Bacteroidales; family UBA932; genus Cryptobacteroides. The sequence goes on along the minus strand of JBJEBO010000083.1, from coordinate 882 downwards.
ATTATGTCAATTTGTACAACAAGGAAACCGGTTTTATGGCTCCACGCAAATACAATGGGGACTTCTATGAAAACGACAACAAAGGAATGACGGAAGGTTCAAAATGGACCTATCTGTTCTGTGTCCTTCAGGATGTTCCTGGTCTGGTGGAGCTTATGGGTGGACCGGAGGCTTTTGCCGCCAAACTCGATGAAAACTTTGAGGGAGGACATTATCGTCACGATAATGAACCTGGACATCATTATTCTTATCTTTATGATTATTGCGGCAAGCCGTACAAGACTCAGGAGCGCGTGCGTGAAATAGTTCGTGAGAAATATCTCAATGCACCGGACGGACTTTGCGGGAATGATGACTGCGGGCAGATGTCTGCCTGGTATCTGTTCAGCGTGATGGGATTCTATCCTGTGACTCCGGGAAGCAATATGTTTGCTCTCGGAGCTCCTCAATTCCCTGAAATTACATTCAATGTGACTTCAGCTGATGGAAGTGAGACTCATCCGGTAAAAATAATTGCCGAGAATCTTTCCGAAGAGAACTTGTATGTCAAGTCAATATCAATCGATGGCAGACCTCATACTTCTTCGTTCATATCATACGAAGACATTATGGGAGCCTCTGAAATCAGATTCGTAATGACCGACAAATATTGATTACAAGCTATCTCGCTTGGTTTATTTAGTTCGATTTATTAGTTGAAGGAGACGTTCAGGAGGGTAACATTCGGAAAACTAAATCCCTCCCACACTATCCCCCCTATATCTATAATTTAATAGCTATTCCTTTGATTATTAAAAGAATAGCTATTAATTTCGTATGGGATATTTGTATATTTCCTCTATAAATCCTAATTTCCCATAGTCCCCAATAAGCTAGAGTGCG
>JBJEBO010000082.1:0-3983 GCA_051870155.1 Candidatus Cryptobacteroides sp. | reverse complement strand
GGTCGTTTTTCAGTGTCTTCAGGACATTGACCTTTTCCTGACTGTTCTTGCTCTTTGGAGGTACAAAGAAAAACTCACCGCCGTCGGTGTTGATACCGAGCCTGGCAAAGGTCTCGGTCATCTCATAATTGAGGATATTGAGGATAGACTGTTTTACAAAGAAATTGATGTCTTCCTCTCCTTCCTTCTGGACGGTGCCGAGGGCCTGCGTGCCTTTGTCCCCGGCTTCGGTGGTGAGGGTGTTCCCTGTAACGGTCTTACTTATCTCATTGTTGCAATAGGTGCCCAATTTTTCATACAGGTCTCCGCCACCTGACACATTTTGGGCCTGTATGAGATTAAGTTCTGTGCCGTCCGGATGCACAATCACACCGGCACCGCCCATTTCTGCAATGTCTTTCAGCAATTTCTGTCTTGCCTCTTCGTCCCAGGCATTGTATGTGCCTTCCCTTATAGGCCGGCCAAAAATTTCGGCGAAGTCTGCCCAGTCTCCGACATTGTTGCGTTTTAGTATTACCCAGAATGCTGCAACGGCAAGGTTGCCGATCATTCTTGGTCTACCGATATACAGAAGATCATCAAACTCATCCCAGCTGACTCCTGTAATGTTGTCCTGCTGGCGTAGAATTGTCCGGTTGATGGCATCCACATTTTTGCGAGGTACAAGAGTATAGTTTATCCATCCCTTGTCATCTTTGTAGAATTGGAACAAAGAGCCACCTACACCTTCCCATTCGTGGTCATACAGGTCTCCGAGGAATTGCAGGAACCAAGGGGACTTGATATGCTGCTGCATCTTTTCGTCAACTTTACCGTCCCTCATAAACTGGATAGGGCACGACAGGACTGCGGCTTTCTGTTTGCGGAGGACGCTGAACAGATGGCTGTCAAGTTTTACGTCCTCATAAAGGTCTATCAGCTTGGATCTGCGAGGGTAATCTATTACTTCTGCTGACCTGATGGCATTCATATACTCTCCAACGTCGAGACCACCCCTGCGTGTCTGTTGGAGTATTATTGTCGGAGCCGTTACATTCCCAGTGTAACCTCCGGTTGTAATCCTTTTTTTATTTTTCTTTCCCATATCAGAAATGATTTACTCTTTTTGGATTGCTCTTCATCTGGAATTCTGATGCTGAGTCTCTTGCAGATTCTTCCAATCTGTCCAGGCCTTCAATCGTTACATCGCCTTTTTGTACACCTTTCAGCCATTCGATGGCTCTTTCATATCGGTCAATTCGAGTTTGCGTCATAAGTCCTTCCCTTATGGAACAGAGATGATAGACAGCGATATCCTTTGCAAACATCAGCAGGAGGTTATGCCTGTCACTGCCGACAGCTTCGAATGCTTTCTTGCAGTCATATCGTGCCGACAGGTAGCCTTTCATCTCGCAGATCGTCTGGTTTTCGACGACCTCCAGTATGTTTTCATCCTCCCTGATTATCCTGTCAATGAATTCAGAGCGTATTGAGGAGGGATAATCCTCTCTTGTTATGAAATTAGTTGATTCCATTCTATTGCCTGTTTTTGCTTCTATGTGCTATTTCTTTATATGATAAATATGATGATGGACGCAATTCATGCATCTTCTGATCAATAATCCAGTTGCCACCTTCGACGCAGTCCATTCCATCTGCGTGGAAGTTAAGAGCCATTGTGAAGTATTTGAACTCATCTTCGAGCAGTTTCATATTCTGGTCTTCCTTCTCAGCTGCATTGAGTATGAGAAGACCTTCCCTGTTCATCGGTTCAAGGTGCGCTTCAATACGGGTTGCCTTGTCTCCTTTAGCCCTTGCGTCAGGCATTACGGACAGTGATATGCCGGTCCGTTTCCTCTCTGCGGCTATCGCCGGTTTGAAGACTTGCTGGAATACCGGATCCTGAAGTGAGTTGTTCTCCTGATATATAAATATCGGTTTCCCAGTCTTCATCCTCGCAAGCTGATTGAGTGTGAAAAAGTGGCTGCAAAATTCCGCTGTTGTCATTTTCCCGAGGAACCCTTTGATGACATATAGTGTTGCATCCAATTTCCCGAGCAGAAAGATTGCTTTCTGCGAACCTTTCTTATTTTTTGAAGGACCTTTTGCTTCACTGGTTGTCGGGTCTGCATAGATGACCAGGAACGGAAAGCGCGACAGGGCCGGCACTTTGCCCCACCGGACGGACGGGAAGATCTTGCCTTCAGTCAGAGGATTGTTGAAGTATTCTCCTTGTTGTGTTTTGGTGCTTATCTTGGAGAGGACAGTATCAATCATTTCCTCCGTGTTTTTCTCCGGCCATGTACTCTTGCCGTTTTCATCACGAATATTGACGATATCGTGGTGGTCGGCATTTTTGGCCGCTCTGACTATGCAGCAGTCCTCAGCTATGATGTTTCCACACCATATTATCAGCGTAGGCACGGAGATGGATCGTGTCGGATATACAGCTTTTTCCCACCAATCCCATTTTTTGTCGAGCACTTCGATGTTGCGGCACTCTTCATCTGTGTCAAAGTCATCCTGATAGAGTATATCCGGACGGACACTTTCATTACGTAGTCCTCGTGGCGCATTGCCGGCACCAATGGCAAGGAACATTGCACCTCCTTTTGTCTTGAAGCATTTTTCTTCCCAGTCCCCGAGTGACTTCTGCTCCCCGTAATATTGGATGATCCGTCGGTTGGATTCGAAGTTGGCACGATATGGCGCAAGCAGTCTTTTGGCGGCATCTTCGGTCGCGCTGCAAAGCAAGACCATCCTTCGTTTTCCTGTCAGGACAAGGAACATAATCACCATCATAACAATGGTACTTTTGGCGAGCTCCCGCGCCCATGACAATACCTCATACCATTCGTCATTATTGATAAGTCTGTTGATGGCCTTTATGTGGAATTTGGCGAAGGGTGCCTTTGCGTACATCGGGAAAAAGAATTTCATCCACTCGACAGGATGTGCCTCCAGATATATACGGTGCTTTTCGATGTCGGCAGGTGACATCGACTCATCTATCGGGGTGTCTTCAAATATTGATTTCTTGAGTTCCTCCCAGAATTTCAGCGCATCGCGGTCTTTTTGCTTCATTACAACAGTGATTTGATGAATTTGTCAAATACCCCGGCAAAAGTTTTTGTCAGATCCAGATCTACAGGACGGAGCCAGCTTATAAAGCGATTCGCCACACTTACGACATCGTGTATCCCGACATCATTCTCAAGTTTGTTAATGGCGTCCGTCAGCTTGCAGATGATGTCGGCTTCACGCGCCGTCGCATAACGTGGTCCGTCCTCCTCCTTCCTTTCGCTGATGGTGCGGTTGATTTCGGAGAGCTGGCGTTGGAGGTTCTTTATCTGTTCCTCCCTGGTCATTGTCATTGATACCTTGTACTCATCCCATTTGTCCGTCTTTGCCCAGCGAATGATGGTCTGTCTGGATACGCCGACAGCCTCGGCAATTTCTTGCTGGGTCCTGTTCTCATAGATGTACATCGATCTCGCCCACTGGCGAGCCTGTTCTGAATTAGCCATTTTGCAATCATTTTGTCTGTTGCAAAAATGACCTAATAAAGCGTAGTGGACAAATTTGGGTTTTATGATGCCCCCTGAAAGTTGCATGATGCGGCTGCAAAAGGGTATGATAAAACCCAAATTTTCATAGGTCAAAACATCCTATCATTTTTGCGGAAAATAGGACACGAAATGAAAAATGTATTCAACATAATTGCTGGCCCTGACAAACGCAGTTGCACCATTCTCTTGTATGGGGAGATAGGTGACAATGCGGAGGTGCGTGCAGAGGATGTTCTTGCCCAGATTATGGAGGCAGAAGCATCCTACGAGCGCATTGATGTACGCATTAACTCCATCGGGGGGCAGGTCGGCACCGGTATCGCCATTTTCAATGCGCTCAAAGCCTCGAAAGCAGAAATCACCATCTATATCGACTGTCTTGCGGCTTCAACTGCCTCTATTATCGCAGCCTGCGGACGCACTGTCAAAATGAGC
>JBJEBO010000081.1:0-3985 GCA_051870155.1 Candidatus Cryptobacteroides sp. | reverse complement strand
CAATTGAAAATGAAAAAGCTCAAAACAACCCGGATTGAGAATAAGGCCATCTCAGCCTATCAGTCCATAGAAAATGGCGTAGTGAACTGCTACAAGAATATCGAGAACGGTGTCGTATCGTGCTACAAGAACATTGAAAACTGGTTTGTGGACAAATTCCTCGAAGATGTTCCTAATAAAGACGACCAGCAATAATTATGAAAATTCAGAACCCCAAAGTGACTCTTGCTGATGAAGCAAGGGTTGGAATTGAAGAAGAGGTCAGAAGCGGTTCATCAACCCGTCAATAGGTATAGACATCCATAGGTTCTCAATCAAGGTCGGTTATGAATACCAGTATGGATGCTGAGGATTTGGCAAGGATACCCATAACCATCAGATTAAATGTGGAATAGGATTCACTTTCTGATGAACTCCCATACAATGACAAAGCCTCCGTGGTCTTCCCTTCATGAAGTCGCGGAGACTTTTGTCTGCGCTATGCAAAATTTCTACTTTTAAAATTCGAATTTGCCATTGCCATTGGCACGCTGTCCTTCCGGAAGAATGCTCTCGATTACATCCCAGTGCTCCACAATCTTTCCATCCTCAAAGCGGAAGATGTCAAATCCGATTTTCGGTCCGAAGAAATTGTAATCTGTGTGCGCTATACCATATACATAAAAACGGAACCCTCCGCTACGGCCAAATCTATAAGGAAATGACGGATGTTTCACAGAAAATGCTCTCCGCAACACTGAAAAACCTCGAAAGGAACAATCTCATCAGGCGCAAGGCCTATCCGGAAGTGCCACCACGTGTTGAATACTCCCTCACACCGACTGGAGAATCACTGATGCCCCACATCGAAGCGCTCATCAGCTGGGCAGTGGAGCATTTCCAAGATGTCACCGGAGGAAAAGTATTGATATAGAAAGCGGTCAATAGACTACGCACAGAAAGACTCTGCGTCCTTACCTGTAAACAGGTCCTCAATATTTCGCTGTAACAGGTCAGCAATGATATAAAAAGGTAAAACAATCCGAAATCCATATACAAGATTTTTTCAAGCAAAAGAGTATTTTTGCAAAAAAATCGGCTATGGAAGAAATTTATCTGAATACAGTCCAACAGTTCAATGAACTCTACGGCTTTGAAACGGTGCATCCTTTGGTGAGTGTGGTGCGCTGCGACAAACGATTGCAGGTTCAGGAAAAGATTGTGCATTACGGTTTATTTGCCCTGTTCCTGAAGGAAAACAAGGGCTGCCAGATTTCGTACGGCAGGACAGAATACGATTTCGACGAGATGACGGTGACAAGTTTCGCTCCAGGCCAGACTATCCATGTGCAGCCCGCTCCGGGAGTGACCAATCCCAAATGGACCGCACTGGTCTTTCATCCGGACTTCCTTGCCCGCACATCGCTCGGACGCAACATGTCCAGATACGAATTCTTCTCCTACACCAGCAACGAAGCCCTGCACCTCTCCGCATCCGAAATCGAGGTGTACAGAAATGTCCTGGCAATGATTTCGGCAGAGTTGCACCACGCCATTGATAAGCATACAAAAGAATTGATAATTAGCAATATAGAATTGCTACTCAATTATTGTCTGCGCTTCTATGACAGACAGTTCATAACCCGAAGCGAACTCAACCATTCTGTCGTACTCCGCTTCGACAAGTTGCTTAAGGAATACATCAGTACCAAAGCAGCGGAAGAAGGCCTGCCTTCGGTGGCCTATTTCGCTGACAAATGTTGCCTTTCGACCGGCTATTTCGGGCAGCTTGTAAAAACAGAGACCGGCCGCACCGCAAAGGACTATATCAACGATTGCCTTCTCAATGCCGCAAAGGAAAGACTCAGTGATATAAGCCTGTCAATTACATCAATAAGCGAAAGCCTCGGTTTTGAATATCCGCAGCACTTCGTCCGTTTCTTCAAGGCTCGCACCGGCAAGACACCGACCCAGTTCAGGACAGCATAAGCCGCAAACTATCCGAATCAATAATTTTGGTAATTATCCCCGAAATCCATATACCGGACCATTCGGGGATTTTCTGTTGCTTTGCATCTGTAAAACAGCTTCTAATTATGGACAGAAGAAAAGCAATCAAAATTATGGGCGCCTCAGTTGCGGCATCAATGATGTCAGGAATCGCTCCCTTGACCCACGCGGCCGTTTTGAAGGACAGGACCTCGAACAGAAGCCGCATTGTTTTTTACTTTACGGCTACAGGAAATTCCCTGTTTATTGTCAAACAATTGTCAGACAATCCGTTGAGTATTCCGCAGGAGTTAAAAAAGAACTCTCTGGAATACTCGGCCGATGAAATCGGATTCGTATTTCCCGACTATGCGGCAGCCGCTCCGGTGATAGTGCAGGAGTTTCTGAAAAAGGCGCAGTTCAAGGCCAAGTATATGTTCTCTGTCATCACCTACGGCAATGCTTCAGTCAGCGTCAGCGAATGGTGGAACAGATACGCCATCGCAAACGGAGTGACTTTTGACTATATCACGCCGATCCTTATGGTTGACAACTACCTGCCTGTATTCGATATGAACGAGCAGATAAGGATTGACAAGCACACGGACGAGAGCCTTGCAGCAATCATCGGCGACATCTCCTCCCACAGGCAATTCATCGAGCCTTCGGATATGGGCCGCTTCAATGAAGAAATGCTCGATGGAATGAGGGAGTTTCATTTCACGATGACAAGTGAAAGGCTGCTCAAACTCGATACCGGCAGATGCATAGAGTGTATGACCTGTGCGAAGGTATGCCCTCACGGCAATTTCTCCCTTACCGGCAACGGCCTGTCAATCAGCGGAAAATGCGAATTCTGCCTTGCCTGCGTCCATTCCTGCCCGCAGAAAGCACTCCACTTGGAGCGCGAGCGCAACAGGGAGGTCCGCTACAGGCATCCCGATATTTCCCTTAACGAAATAATAAAATCAAACCGTAAATAAGATTATGAGACTTAAAGACTTAATCAAAGTTGCAACGATAATCATTGCAGCTTTGGCATTCAGCCAAATCAGCGCAAGCTGTAAGAATGAAATCGAAGCAAACAATAACGAGGAAACAGCTATGGAGAAAATTCTATTTGTAAATGGAAGCCCGAACCGCAACGGAAATACGGCGGCTTTGGCAAAGGTACTGCTGGAAGGCAGACAGTATGAGACATTGAATCTCAATGATTATCGTATTAATTTCTATGGACAGAAACTTAATGGAGACCAATTTGATGAGGTCCTTGCAAAGATGAAGGAGGCGGATATCATCGTTATGGGGTCTCCTGTTTATTGGCATAACATCTGCGCGTCAATGCGAACGCTGATGGAGAGATTCTACGGCTATGTACCTGAAAGCACCTTCAGCGGCAAAAGGCTCTTCTTCGTATATCAGGGTGCAGCCCCGACCGAAATGATGATTGAGGACGGAGAATACACGATGAGCCGTTTCGCCCGGATGTACGGATTCTCATACGAAGGAATGGCGACGAACAGAAGTGAAGCCCGTGAACTGGCAAGTAAAATATAAAAGCATGAAGAAGACAATTATCACCTTTTTGTGTAGTTTGATTATGATTACAGCACAAGCACAGGGGCCGATGGTCCGACTGAGCAATGGCGTGGAAATGCCGCAATTCGGCATCGGCACATTCAACGTTCCTTCCAATGCAATCTGCAAGGATGCCGTACTTACAGCACTCCGTGCAGGATACAGACATATTGACACCGCACACGCATATATGGACGAAAGAGGTGTGGGAGAAGCGATAAATCAATTTATCGCCGAAGGCGGCTGCAGGCGTGAAGACATCTGGGTAACCAGCAAGATATGGCCTTCAGAGTATGCTGATTCCACCGCAATTGACCGCATGCTCCGATGCCTGAATCTGGACTATGTGGATCTAGTCTATCCGCACCAGCCTGTCGGAGACATAAAAGCGGCTTGGCATAATATTGAAACCGCAGTAAAACAGGGAAAGGTCAGAGTG
>JBJEBO010000080.1:0-3991 GCA_051870155.1 Candidatus Cryptobacteroides sp. | reverse complement strand
CGAGTCTTTGTAGGATGAGGGCTTCAGTGTCCTTGTCAACTGATGAGGTTGGCTCGTCCAAAAGGAGAATGCTTCCGTTTCGCAGCAGACCTCTTGCTATTGCTATTCTCTGTGCCTGTCCCTCGCTGAAGCCGGCTCCGGACTCACCGCATACCGTGTCAAGACCCTCAGGCAATTCCATTACGAAATCCGCCGCGGCAAAATGAAGGGCCTCTGCCATCTGTTCTTCCGTGGCAAGAGGATTGCCAAGCAGGAGATTCTCCCGGACTGTTCCACTCATAAGTGTATTTCCTTGAGGAACATATACTATATTGCATCTTGTCATCGGCGAAGCCTCCATTTCCTTTTTCCCGTCATAAAGGACCACCTTTCCTTCCTGCGGATGGAGAAGTGACAGCATCAGTCTAATCAGAGTGGTTTTTCCTGCCCCGGTTTCGCCTGTGACGGCAGTGCTGCTCCCTGGTTTGAAATCGTGACTGAAATGCTTAAATACGCTTGATTCAGACCCATTGTATGCGAATGAGACATTCTCAAACCGGATTCCTGTAGGATGCCCGAGCTGGATGGAATCGCCCTTTTCTTCGGACGGCATCTCATCTATTTCTGAAAGTCTTTCAGCAGAGGTCAGGGACTGAACGATGCCAGGGAGTTGTCTGCCGAGCATCAGAACGGGTCTCTGCACCTGAGCGACGAGTTGGAGGAATGCCGTCATCATTCCGTAAGTGACCGCACCGTCTTTGATTCCGAAAATTCCCCACAGGAAGACAGATATATAACCGGCCCCGAATCCGGTCTGAATCAAGATTTTGGATATTATTGAGATGCGAGTCCTGTTGAGGACTGAATCCTGGAGTGCCCCTTGCATACGCATAAGGCTGTCTGCTGCATCAGCATTTCCCTCCATAGATTTAACAAGAACCCTGAATCGGATGTTTTCCTGGATATGCTCCTGTACGCGGCTTTCCCCAGAGCGGATTTCGCCGGTGAATTTCATTGTTTTCCTGACATAGAGTTTTCCTGCAATCAGGGCAACTGGCATTATGATGACTATGACCAGGGAAAGTCTTGCATCGAGAATCATCATCATTATGAAAGCAGCAACGAATTGGAGTCCCGCCGTCATTGTCTGAGGAATTGCCGTGCTGATTGTATCTGCAGCCACCCTCGCGTCTTCCTGCATCCTGTTGAGGGCGTCACCGCTATGGAATTTCTCCCTCCCATCCCATTGGCTCTCCATTATTCTCCAGAACATTTTCGCGCGGATCCTGTTCTTAACTTTAATGAAAGTTATGGATAGAAGATAATTTTCTGCAGCCCCGAGCAGCATCTGTAGCACCATACACCCGACCATAAGCGCAATTTGCACTGCAATATCGGCATCGCTAACTCCTGTCGCTATGTCAACAAGAATTTTACCGCTCCAGATGAATCCCATTGAAGCGGCAATATGCAGGATGCCGGTCAGAGTGCAGACAAAAATCGAAATCCGATTGTCCGACGATGCATTCCAAAGCCATTTTATGCTGGAGCGCACACTCATCCCTATTCAATTACTCCAGCGTCAATCCATTGTTTTACAACGCTTTCTGCATCGGCAGCCGCTGTCTCTGCACTGATCTGGTATTCGTCTTCAAGTAATTTGGCTACATCTTCTGTTGTGAAAGACTTGCCTTCGAGTTGCTTCCAAAGCCAGGCTGCACTTTCGTTGAGGGAAAGCAACTTGTTGAAATTGATTTGTTTTATACCTTCTCCGCAGACAATCGACTGACCGACTATCTCCCTAAGCACGAAACCTTCGATGAATTTCATTATTTTTCAGTTATGTATCCCGGGTGTGACGCCGGGGTTGTTAATACCATATATTTTTCTGTAAATGAATAGGATATATCTTCGCAGCGGTAGCAGTTTCCTCCATATCGCCGCCTTCCTCTTTTCTGTTTCCGATGTGCAGTCTATGCTTTTGCCAGGCGTTTCTATCCTGACTGTCTTTCCTATCACATCCGAGACCGAACATCTTTCTGTGGCTTTTATAGAACCGTCGCCCATCAGGGTGAGGAGGTCACCCTCCCGCCTGATTACCCTGTGCAGCACATATCTTCCGTCGGATACTTTGGCGAGTACAATGTCCCATTCCTGTGGATCAAGGCATTTAACTAGCACTGCGCTATCCCTGTCCCCCCTGATAAAAGGAAGCATACTGACTCCTTTGGTCTTGATAGTCACTTCAATGCCATCGTCAATCAGTTTTCTTGCCTCTTCAAGGATTACGGCGTTTGGAATGCTTATGGTCTTCATTGTTATTTTGCCACTGTCCATATCACTCCCGTCCGTTTACTGCAAATGACACTTTCCGCAGCAGCCTTCCGTCCCTTCGGAAACTGCGTCGTGGCAAATATATGCCGCCTGAGCATCAGGAAGGCAATCCAGAGACCATACTGGCACAGTCCTTATAACCCTTTCAATGGTAGAATTTCTCCCGTCTGCCGATTCCTTATCCCAACTGATTCCCGAACAGGATGGCATCAATGCCGCATAACTCCTCAAAACATCAAGCCTTGAAATAGAATTGTATGGCGCCTGATTTAGTCTTACGATTCCTCCTATGGGGGCGGATATATTTTTATAGCAAGGTGTCTTGCCGCTCCACGGAGATCCGAAAATATATGGTACTCCGTCAATTATCCTGATAATCGGATGGTCATCGTTCATAAGGATGCATCCTTTGATGTTCTCAATCCATAGCCTGCTGTGCGTACTTTTGCCTGTTCCGCTCTTGCCAAGGAACATCCATCCCTTGCCGTTGTGACTCACAACTGATGAATGTACCATCAAAGTGTTAAAGCGGGCTGAGGCAAGAGAAAACGCAAGTATCGTAAGGGAGGTGAATGCGTAATATCTCTCAATTCCCTCGGCATATAATGCAGCAGTTCCGCTTCTGAAATCGCTGTCCATAAGAAGTCTCGCCCCTAAATTCCCTTCGGGCATCACCACCCTGAAAAGAGTTTTTCCCTCCCCGGCGGACAGTACATCCACTCCCGTCATTCCAGGTTGCCTGTCTATTTCTGCAAAAACTTCTTCCGTGCCTTCTTCAGAAATATCTTTGACAAAAGAAATTTTTGACAACGCTTCACCGGCGCAGTCTGAATCGAATGGTCTGAAACTTTTGAAAAACTCTTCCGGACAAGTTTCAGGGGATATGTCATAAACGAGTTTATGTCCGGCAACCTTGAATATCAATTCCATTGCGGTGCAGTTTATTTACACCATTTGTCAAGCCAGCCGAAATATTCCCTGTGCCAGAACAATGCGTTCTGCGGCTTCAGAATCCAGTGGTTCTCGTCCGGGAAAATTACAAGCTTCGACTGGACTCCCATCAACTGTGCAACATTGTATGCTGCCATACCTTGCTCCACCGGAACCCTGAAATCCATTCCTCCGTGAATAACAAGAAGAGGTGTATGCCAATTGGTTACAAGCTTATGAGGTGAATTTGCATAATGCCTTACTGCCTTTGGCGCCTTGCTCCAAGGTGATCCTCCCTGCCTGATGCCTCCGAATGTCTCTCCGTCGGCAGCCGGTCCTACAGGAGATTCCGGAGTACCCACTTTTGCATCTGCACTATAGGTATGGAGACCGCCGTTGTCCCAGTTAGGGAACCACATTTCCTCGGTTGTCATATACATATGCTCCTGGTTAAAAATCCCGGCGTGGGCAATGAATGCATCAAAGGTGTTGCCGTGAACTCCGCAGAGGTAATAGACTGAATATCCACCGTAACTTGCACCGCATGCGGCGATTTTACCGATATAAGGTTCTGCCTTCATCTCTTTTGCAGCGCAAAGATAGTCCTGCATATTAAGTCCGCAATAGTCTCCTGAAATCTGTTCTGTCCATTCCTGACCGAATGCCGTGGTTCCGCGTCTGTTTGGAAGGATTACGACATATCCCTGGGCAGACATCAGACGGTAGTTCCATCTGTATGACCATCCCT
>JBJEBO010000079.1:0-4015 GCA_051870155.1 Candidatus Cryptobacteroides sp. | reverse complement strand
CAGAGAATCGGAAGAAGTATATATAATATTCGTTTCATTGGTATCATAAACGGGATTTGCGAAACTTAATTTACAAATTTATAAAACAGTTTTGATTATGTGATGGTAAATTGAATGAAAATTGTAACTTTGCGAGTCGTCTTCAGCTGATTTTAGAAAATAATTCGATAAATATATATAGTATGAAAAAGCAAGTATTGGTTTCAGGAGGCGCCGGATATATCGGCAGTCACGTGACCGTAGAACTGATTGCTGCCGGCTATGATGTGGTCGTGGCCGACAATATGTCCAATTGTGATATGACCTGTTTCGAGGGAGTCAAGAAAATCACGGGAAGGGATGACATACCTTTTGTGAAGATTGACTGTTGCGATGCCCAGGCCGTCAACAAGCTTTTCTCAGATTACAGGATTGATGCCGTCATCCATTTCGCAGCATTCAAAGCTGTTGGAGAATCTGTGGCAAAACCTATTAAATATTACAGGAACAATCTTGATTCATTCCTGAACATTCTCGAAGCTGCTGAAAATCACGGCGGATGCAACGTGCTTTTCTCTTCCTCAGCAACTGTTTATGGCGAAACTGACAAGCTTCCTGTTACAGAGAAATCTCCCCGTCAGCCTGCTACTTCGCCTTATGGCAACACCAAGCAGATTTGTGAGGACATCCTTACAGATGTCGTAAAGGCCACAAAAGTGAATGGAAGTGAGGTGAATAGCGGTGCATCGGTACCAGGACCTATAAAAGGAATCGCCCTCAGGTATTTCAATCCTATTGGGGCACATCCGTCAGCCCTTATCGGAGAACTTCCACGTGGCGTTCCTAACAATCTCGTGCCTTTCATCACCCAGACTGCTATTGGAAAGAGGGAGTGTCTCAGCATTTTCGGAAATGATTATCCTACAGAGGACGGTACTTGTTTGAGGGATTATATCGACATCGTCGATCTTGCCAAGGCTCATGTTGCCGCTGTATCAAGAATGCTTGACGGCAAGATGGAAAGCGATTATGAAATATTCAACATTGGAACCGGAAGGCCGGTGTCCGTATATGAACTTGTGACCGCTTTCGAGAAGGTTAACGGCTTGAAACTCAATTATAAGTTCGCACCTCGCCGTCCCGGTGACGTGACTGCGATTTGGGCAGACACCGCCCTTGCAAACGAGAAACTCGGATGGAAGGCGGAGCGCTCGGTTGAGGATACCCTCAAATCGGCTTGGGAGTGGGAAAAACATCTTGCCGGCAAATAGTCTGCAAGATTGATTTCAGAGAGTCCTTATTTCCCCAAAGCCTTCCGGATGCTTTCCGTCTTGACGGTGAAGAAACTGTCCGCACCGCGTGACATAATCCTGTATTCACCGTGGTTGCCCCAACCGGCAGGTTTGTCATAGATACTCATATCCTCCCCTGTGTCATTGTTGACATAAGGGGAGATTTTTTTCTGCCAGGCATCGATTCTCGACATACTGGCGTCGATGTCGAACAGACCTTTCTCCGGATCGATTAGTTCCTCAAGAGCCTGTCCGTAGATTTTCTTGAACTCATCGATTTTCATCATCCTCTCCATAAGCAGACCGCCATCTCCCCAATTGAACGGGTCCTGGCGTCCCGCATCGCTTATAATTCCGCATTGGGCGCTGGTGCCGAGGGTGTTGTCGTAGTCGTATGGTAGGAAGAACACCTTATAGTCGAATTTGTCAGTGCTGTTGAAATAGAGATAGAAATTGTTTCCGTTGTTCCAGTGGTCATCCCACATTCCTACAGCAACATTCACTGCATAAGTCCTCAGCAGAAATTCCACATCGCAGACCTCCTGGATCCATTTTTTGAAACTTTCATCGCTCTTCCCCACGAGTTTGGCTATGAAATCTTTCAGCTGTTCTTCGGCAGCCGCATAATCCTCAGCCTCTCCTTTATATTCATAAGTCATATTTTCCCCCGTGTCCTCATCGAGACCGAAATGTGCGTTCTGGGTGTTTAGATATGCTCCAGCCCAGGACCATCCGCATTTCCACAGATTGCCTTTCTTGCTTTCGAACATTCCCTCCACCCTTTTTTCTACGAATTTGTCGTCGATGGGCTCAATCATCTCATACACACCGTAATATGTCGGTTTGGAATCGCCTTCCACCTGAATCCACAGGCGGCAATATACATCGAATGCCGCCGTCCATATTCCGAATCTGCGGAAAAGGTCGTAACAATATAATTCCCTCACATAACAAGGGTCGTCCTTGAACCATTTGAGATTCACTTTGCGGATGCCCTTGACTGTATGTTCCCCGTCCTTGTGATATTTGCGGAAATTAATTCCGAAATGGCAGTGATGCCAGTCGGCTTTGTCGGTGACGTGCTGCTGTCCGTTCTGACCTTCGGGACGGCGTCGGGATGTGTTGCCCCTGATTCTGATGCCTGCATCCTGGATTGATGTTACTTCCGTGCCTTTGGTATATGTGATGTCGCAGTGGAAATAGTCGGCATTGTTCGGATTTTCGTCGAAACGGGCCAGGAGTGCATTCCATTGGTCTTTGCTGATGCTTATCTTTATTTCCGGTATTACGCTCTCGTCCCAGACATAAGCTATGCCCGGGTCGCTTGCCGGACCTGTTACCGGCTCCGGTTCGGGCTCTGGTTCCGGTTCAGGCTCTGGTTCCGGTTGTTCCGTGTTAGTATTGTTTGACTGTCCGGGATGTACTATCGGGTCTTCGCAGCTAGCAACCATAATGGTCGTGGCGCAGAAAAAGGCAAATATTCCAAGTCTCATTATTACAATAATTGTCGGTCTCACAAATATAGTATATTATTTTTAAACCTTGTTTATTATAGCCTATATCCCTTGAAGATGGAGTGTCCTGACAAGGAAGTGACGGTGAAACTGCTTATTGCCTGGTATGAGGAAATTCCTCTCGCCGCAATGTTCCTTGTTATGTCTTCGCACAGGGCTACATATCTTTATGGAGCTTCGTCTTCAGAGTATAGGAATGTGATGCCGGCATACGCTCTGCAGTGGAAGGCTATGAGGATTGCCAAGGCGCACAAGTGCCGCGAGTATGATATGTTCGGAATTGCTCCCCAGTGTGATCCATCTCATCCTATGTATGGCCTGTACAAATTCAAGAGCGGATTCGGAGGAGACATCTTCCATCAGCTCGGTTGCTGGGATTATCCGGTGGATGATGCTAAATACAATTATTATTCTGCTTGCGAGTTGAGCTCCCAAGGTTATTACCAAAACGGATTCCCACGGTAAATTCGTTTCGTGAGACCTATGAATATTCCTGTATAATTCATAAATTAGTTAAGTAAGTTTGTTTGGTTGTACAAATTTGAAATGTAATACTTAATTGGACTATGATGAAACTGAGTTTCCTCTGTGAAATTGTTAAATAAGTTATGAATAGATACTTGTGTTTTACGATTCAGTGTTGGAAATGTGAAATTTGTTCGTATCTTTGCGAACAAATTAAGAGATTATGGGAGAAAATAAAGAATATACAGTGAAACAGGAGTTGCTGGCAAGGTTTGCAAGAGCGCTTGGACATCCCGCCAGAGTCGCAATTATGGAGTTTCTGGCGAAGCAGTCCAATTGTTATTTCGGGGATATCCACGAGGAGTTGCCTATTGCCAAAGCAACTGTGTCACAGCATCTTTCCGCTTTAAAGGAAGCTGGATTGATTCAGGGTGAGATTGAAACTCCGAAAGTAAAGTATTGCATCAACAGGGAGAATTGGACTCTTGCCCAACTCCTGTTCAAGGAGTTCTTTGGACAGACCTTATGCAAGAGCCAGGATTGCGGATGCGGTCAATAAGATCTCTCTACGCGCTTCGCTTAGCCGAGATGATAGGGAAACTTCGCTCAGTCGAGATACCAGAATGTCATCTCTTTTTTGAGAGTAATGTTCGTAATTTTACAAATAAATATAGAGTATGGAAATCAAAGTAATGGGAAGCGGCTGTGCAAACTGCAAGGCCCTCCACGCGACAATGAGCGAGGCAGCCAAAGGTCTCGGAATCA